>JAYTSH010000169.1:0-4563 GCA_043745755.1 Cellulomonas sp.
CATCTGCCGGCCCCACCACTGCGTGCGGTCGATGAGGGTCGCGTACCGCTGCTTGTCGGTGACCTTCTGCTGGGTCCACCGGGCGAACGGGTGCGTGCCTGCGCACATGAGCTCGACCCGGAGCGGGTCGGTCACGACGCGGACCTCCTCGATGGCGCGCTGCAGGTCGGCGCCCGCCTCGCCGATGGTTCGGCACACGCCCGAGACCACCTCGACGGTGTTGAGCAGCAGCTCCTGGCGGATCGCCGGATGCTCGCCGCCCGGGGGACGGACCGCGTCGAGCACCGTCTGGGCGACCTGGCGCAGGTCGCCCGAGTCGGAGTCGACGAGGGCGAGCTCCCACTCGAGCCCGACCGACGAGCGTTCCGACGTCGCGAACGGCAGCGCGAGAGTCTTCATGAGACCGGCTCCACGAGAAGGACCTGTTGCAAGCCGGCGACCCGCGTGAGGACGATCGTCGCCTCGGTGTCGCCGTGCAGGTCGAGCTGGGCGCGCAGCTGCTCGGGCAGGACCGCGGTGCCGCGCTTCTTGATCGTCAGGCGCCCGACGTCGCGACCTCGCAGGTAGGTCCGCAGGCGCTTGAGCCCGAACGGCATGGTGTCCAGGACCCGGTAGGCGGTCGCGAGATGGGTGGGGTGCAGCGTGTCGGACGTCACGTAGGCGATCGTCCGGTCCACGAGCCGGCCCTGCACCTGCGCCGCGACCTCGCCCACGAGCCCGGACCGGATCACGGCGCCGTCCGGCTCGTACAGGTAGGCACCAACCGGTCCCACGTCGGGCACGGACGGCCCGTCCGGACCGACCCGCACGACGTGGGTGCTGCCGGCACGCAGCACGAGAGCGCCGCGCCCGGGGCCGTCGGGGGCGAGCGGGCCGAACCACAGGCCGACCTCGACGACGTCGCCCTCGACGGACACCCACTGCGCCTCGGCGTCGTCGGGGATCGCTGCGTGCGGCAGGCCGGGACCGAGCTTGAGCCCAAGGGCCGGGACGCTCGCGCGCAGCGCGAGGACTGCGTCGAGCGGAGGCGAGTACGCGGCGGGGTCGAACACGCGTGAGCCGCCGGTCGTGCGACGGGCGGGGTCTGCGTAGATCCCGTCCACGCCGTCGGCCGCAAGGTCGAGCGTGAGGCCGTCGCCGTGGCGGACCTCGACCTCGGGGAAGTGGCGCAGGTTGACGGTCGCGACGGCTGCGGTCACCTCGTCGGTGTCGACCGCGAGCACCGCGAGGCCCATGCTCGCGAAGGCCATCGAGTCGGCGCCGATGCCGCACGTCAGGTCGGCGAGCTTCGTCACGCCCGCGTCGGTGTACCGCCGGGCGTGGTGCGCGGCGACGAGGAGGCGGGTCGACTGCTCGAGGCCGGTCGGGGTGAACAGCATGCCGTCGGCGAACTCGCCGAACTTGACGTGGGCCTTGGCTCGCAGCCGCGACTGCGTGAGTGCGGCGGCCACGAGGTCAGGGTCGATGCCTTCGCGGTGCAGGCGCTCGGAGAGCGCGAGGGTCAGCCGCTCGTCGTAGGGCGGCAGCGCGTTCAGCAGCGCCCAGCCCGTCGGGCTCATGAGCTGGGCGAGGCCGGTGGCGTCCATGCGGGCGATCCTTCCACGCCGCGGGCCGCGCGGCGCCTGCGCAGCCGGGTTCAGGGGCGTCGGAGGACCCCTCACACTGGCACTCGCCTTGACCGAGTGCTAACCGGTTCATAGAGTGGTCGGTGGCGCTCTCCCCTGGAGGGTGCCAACCGAACCGAGAGGCCCACCGACCCCCGCGACGGCGGTCGGCCTGCACGGAACGGCACCAGACATCACTGAAGCACTCACACGTGAAGGGGAGGTCCGCTGTGTCGGTCTCCATCAAGCCGCTCGAGGACAGGATCGTCGTCAAGGCACTCGAGGCGGAGAAGACGACCGCTTCCGGGATCGTGATCCCGGACAGCGCCAAGGAGAAGCCCCAGGAGGGCGAGGTCCTCGCTGTCGGACCCGGCCGCATCGACGACAACGGCAACCGCGTCCCGCTGGACGTCGCCATCGGTGACAAGGTCATCTACAGCAAGTACGGCGGCACCGAGGTCAAGTACGACGGCGAGGAGTACCTCATCCTCTCCGCGCGCGACATCCTGGCGATCGTCGTCAAGTAGCGCGTACGCATGACGAAGCCCCTCCCGGCCTGGCCGAGAGGGGCTTCGTCATGCTGCCAGCTCCTGCGTCCTGCGAGGCTCAGACCGCCTGGCGCGTTCGCTTCGCGAGGATCGCGGCGCGCTCGTCCTCGGACAGACCACCCCAGATGCCGTACGGCTCGCGGACCGCGAGGGACTGGTCGCGGCACTGCTTGAGCACCGGGCAGGTCGCGCAGATGGCCTTGGCAGCCTCGGCGCGGCGTCGACGTGCGGATCCTCGTTCGCCCTCGGGGTGGAAGAACAGCGTCGGGTCGGCCTCACGGCACGCACCCTCGAACTGCCACTCCCACAGGTCCATCACCGGTCCGGGCAGTCGCGAGATCTCAGCCATCGGTCCTCCTTGACTTGGCGCCGGCCCCGCGAGGGGATCGGCGACTTCGGAACTTCGGTCGTGCGTGCCTGTGCTGAAGACCCTACAAGCGCGTCAGAAGTTGTTCAAGTCTCCGGTCACAACCGCTTCAATCGGATCGAATCGACCACGCGGGCGGTGGGCGTTGGCGATCGCGCCACAAGTTGTGCACAATCGAGCCATGGCTCCCCCCGACGGTGACGACGCAGCGCCGTCGGCCGCCTCGCAGCTCGTTCCGGAGCTCGAGGCGGCGACCGTCACGGAGCTCGCGCCGGTGCGGGTCCAGAACCGCACCGCACGGCAGGCCCCCGCGCTGACCGTGGCGGCCGTCGCGCGTCGTCTCGGCGTCGCACCCGCGACACTGCGGACCTGGGACCGCCGGTACGGGCTCGGCCCGTCGGCGCACGCTGCGGGCTCGCACCGCCGCTACACGGCCGAGGACGTGGACCGGCTGCTCGTGATGCGCGGACTGACCATCGACGGGGTCGCCCCGTCCGAGGCGGCCCGGCTGGCGCGCGAGAGCGACATGCACGACGCCGGGTTCGGACCTGGGCAGCCTGCTGGCGGCGCACCCCACGCCGGTGCGCTGGGCGCCGTCGGGGGAGCAGGCTCTGCGACCCGAGCCCAGCCACGCACCCGCACGCAGGAGGTCACCTCAACGCTCGTCATCGACGCCGCGCTCCGGGGCGACGAGGCCACCTGCAGGGCGCTGCTGACGCCGCCGGCTGGTGTGCTCATCGAGGCGTGGTGGCTCGAGCTGGTCGAGCCCGTCCGGGCCGGGCTGGCCGCGCGCACGGTCCTCGCCCGGTCCGGGGAAGAGGCAGACACGATCGTCGTGGCGGCCGTTCTCGCGGCACTGCGGGGCCGCAGCACTCCGCTCGCCCGCACGCACGTCGCCGGCCGGCGGGTGGTGCTGCTCCTGGCTGCGCCCGAGGAGCCGAGACCCCTCTCGCTCCATGTCCTCGCCGCAGCGCTCGCGGCCCGTGGGGTCGACGCCCGCGTCGTGGCCGGGCCGGTCGAGCCGCACCGCACGGTCGAGATCGCCGCCATGACAAGGCCGGCGGCCATCGTCCTCGTCACCGAGCGCGCCGACGCCGACCTCACCGTGATCGGCGCGCTGGCCGACGCCCAGCCGGCGGTTCCGCAGTTCGTCGTCCTGCCCGACGGCGCGGCGGCTGACCTGCCGCTCGGCCGGTCGGTCCACCGGGCGCGCTCGTTCACCGGTCTGCTGCATGAGGTCCTCGCTGTCAGCACCTGATCGGTGCTGGTCCGGGCCCGTCGGGGACCTGCCTTGGCCCCGCCGATCGCGCGGAGATCCCCTGCCTATCACCCGTTCGGCGGACTAACTTTGCGGCTCGGCGCGTCGATAGACAGATGACGGCTGCGGGCACCCCGGAGCCAAGAGGAGGGTTCGATGGCCGGAGTCGTGATCTGTCACGGCTCGACCGTGGTGCGCGAGCGCTTGGTCCTGACGGCTGTCGGTGTGCCCTCGCTCGCGCCGGTCCGTGCGGCGGCGTCGCTCGACGAGCTCATGTCGCTCGCCCGCCACAACCCGCCGACGATCGTCCTGCTCGACGCGCACCTGCCGGGGCAGGGACCCGTCGAGGCGATCCGTCGGCTGCGGGGGATCACGAGCACCGCGTCGATCGTCATGCTGGCCGTCCCGGGCGACGAGATCGCACTTGACCGTGCCGTCGCGCTCGGCGCCCGTGGCTACCTGGCGCCCGACGTCGGACGCGCCGAGCTCGCGGCCGTCGCGGCGCACGTCCTCGCGAGCCCCGCCGTCGACGACCCTGAGCGCCTCGCGTCGCACATCGACCCGGGCCCGGTCGTGGGTCGACTGCTCGTCGAGGTGCCGGCCCAGCATCCGGCCCGCGAGGAGCTCGCCCTGACGAAGCGTGAGGTCGAGGTGCTCGTCGGGATGAGCAACGGGCGCTCGAACTCCCGGATCGGTGCGGACCTGTTCCTGTCCGAGGACACCGTCAAGACCCATGCGCGTCGGCTGTTCCGGAAGCTCGGTGCGGCCGATCGTGCGCAGGCCGTC
>JAYTSH010000170.1:0-3807 GCA_043745755.1 Cellulomonas sp.
CGCCGTCATCCTGCCGTACGCGTCCAGCCGGACGTCCGCACGCGCCCGCGTCCGCTCCCGGTCGAAGTGCGCAGCCTCGTGCGCCGACCACGCGACCCATTCGTCACGCATCGCCTCGCCGTCCCGCTCGAGCCCGCGGGCCAGCCGCAGCGCCGCGGGAGCCTCGACCCACACCGTCAGCACGGCATCGGGCCCCGCAGCCCGCCGTGCGGCGCCGCAGCCCTCGAGCACGAGGACCTCGGGAACCGGGACGTCGACCCAGTCGGCGAACTCGCCCGTGACCCAGTCGTAGCGCTGGAAGCGGCCCGGCCTGCCTGACCGCAAGGGCTCGAGCACCTGGGCGGTCAGGCGCGGCCAGAGCGTTCCCTCGAGACCCGACCAGCCCTCGTACAGGTCGTCGAGGTGCACCGTGGCGACGCGGACCGCGTCGCTGTCGAGCCGATCGGTCAGTCGAGCTGCGATCGACGTCTTGCCCGAACCCGCAGGGCCGTCGACGCACACGAGCCGGACCTGACCGAGCCGCGGGGCACGGTCCAGCACCTGCGATGCGATCCACGCCGCAACGGCGTTGCGCTCCGCGCTGCCGGTGTCGGGCCTCGCCGGGACGGTCACGTTGCCACGACTGTCAGGACGTCCAGCGACGCAGCTCGGCCGCACGGGCAGTGGCGCGGGTCAGCTGCTCAGCGACCCTCGCCGGGGCCGTGCCACCGAACGCCGACCGAGACGCCAGCGAACCGGTCACCGTGAGCACCGAGCGGACCTCTGGCGTCAGATTGCCGGAGATGGCCGCGAGCTCGTCGTCAGACAGCTCCCACAGCTCGATGCCGCGCGCCTCGCACGCCTGGACGCACGCCCCGGCGACCTCGTGGGCGACGCGGAACGGCACACCCTCACGGACGAGCCACTCGGCGACGTCCGTCGCGAGCGAGAAGCCCTGGGGAGCGAGCTCGGCGAGCCGGTCCGTGTCGAACGTGAGCGTCGCGACCATGCCGGCGAACGCCGGCAGGAGGACCGAGAGCGTGTCGACCTGGTCGAACACCGGTTCCTTGTCCTCCTGGAGGTCGCGGTTGTAGGCGAGCGGGAGGCCCTTGAGCGTCGCCAGGAGCCCCGTGAGGTCCCCGATCATCCGCCCGGCCTTGCCGCGAGCCAGCTCGGCGACGTCCGGGTTCTTCTTCTGCGGCATGATGCTCGACCCGGTCGAGTACGCGTCGTCGAGCCGAACGAAGCCGAACTCTTTGGTCGCCCACAGGACGACCTCCTCGGCGAACCTGGACAGGTCGACGCCGGTCATCGCGGCGACGAACGCGAACTCGGCGACCACGTCGCGCGACTCGGTCCCGTCGATCGAGTTCTCCACGGGGCCGTCGAAGCCCAGCTCGGCTGCCACCGCCACAGGGTCGAGGCCGAGCGACGAACCCGCGAGCGCACCCGAGCCATACGGCGAGCGAGCTGCGCGCACGTCCCAGTCGACCCACCGCTCGACGTCGCGCAGCAGCGGCCAGACGTGCGCGAGCAGATGGTGCGCGAGCAGCACGGGCTGGGCGTGCTGCATGTGGGTGCGGCCCGGCATCGGCACCTCGCCGGCGGCCGCGGCCTGACCGAGGAACGCGTCGACGACGTCGAGCACGAGTGCGCCGAGACCTCGAGCCTGCTCCCGGAGGTACATGCGCACCAGCGTCGCGATCTGGTCGTTGCGCGAACGGCCTGCGCGCAGCTTGCCACCCAGCTCGCCGCCGGCACGATCGATGAGGCCGCGCTCGAGGGCGGTGTGGACGTCCTCGTCGTCGGGCGCCGGTTTGAAGTCGCCGGAGGCGACGTCGGAACGCAGCCGCTCGAGCGCGTCGACCATCCCGGCCAGCTCGCCGTCGTCGAGCAGACCAGCTCCGTGCAGCACGTGCGCGTGCGCGATCGATCCTGCGATGTCGTGGCCCGCAAGGCGCCAGTCGAAGTGCGTCGACTTCGACAGCGCCGCGAGCGCGTCGGCCGGTCCGCCCGCGAAGCGGCCGCCCCACAGGCTCACGCGGCCGCCCACCGCGCCCCCAGCCAGCGCGGGAACTGCGCCTGTCGACTCAGGCACCGACGATCCCACCGGCGTGGCCGAGGTCCTCGGCGTTACCGAACCGCACGTCCCGCGCGGCCGAGAGCTTCGACGTCAGGCCGTAGATCTCGATGAACCCGCGGGCCGCCGACTGGTCGAACGTGTCGCCGGTGTCGTACGTCGCCAGGTTGAAGTCATACAGGCTCGCGTCGCTGCGACGACCCGTCACGGTGGCCCGACCCCCGTGCAGCACGATCCGGACGTCGCCCGAGACGTAGCGCTGGGTGTCGGCGATGAAGACGTCGAGGGACTTCTTCAGCGGAGAGAACCACTGGCCGTCGTAGACCAGCTCGGTCCAGCGCTGGCTCACGGTCCGCTTGAACCGTGCCTGCTCGCGCTCGACGGTGACGTTCTCGAGCTCCTGGTGCGCGGCGATGAGGGCAACCGCGCCGGGCGCCTCGTAGACCTCGCGCGACTTGATGCCGACGAGACGGTCCTCGACCATGTCGATCCGCCCGACGCCCTGCGCGCCCGCGCGGCGGTTCATCTCCTGGATCGCCTGGAGCGGCGTGACCGGCACGCCATCGAGCGCGACCGGCACACCCTGCTCGAACGTGATGACGACCTCGTCCGCAACCGGCGGGAAGGTCGGGTCGTCGGTGTAGGTGTAGACGTCCTTGGTCGGCGCGTTCCAGATGTCCTCGAGGAAGCCCGTCTCGACGGCGCGGCCCCAGACATTCTGGTCGATCGAGAACGGGTTGTGCTTGGTCGTGGCGATCGGCAGGGCGTTGCGGGTCGCGTACTCGATCGCCTTGTCGCGCGTCAGGGCCAGGTCCCGCACCGGGGCGAGGCACTTGAGGTCCGGGGCGAGCGACGTGATGCCCACCTCGAAGCGGACCTGGTCGTTGCCCTTGCCGGTGCAGCCGTGCGCGACCGTCCCCGCGCCGAACTGCCGCGCCGCCCGGACGAGGTGCTTGACGATGACCGGACGGGAGATCGCTGAGACCAGCGGGTAGCGGTCCAGGTAGAGCGCGTTCGCCTGGAGGGTCGGCATGCAGTACTCGGACGCGAACTCGTTGCGCGCGTCGGCGACGTACGCCTCCACGGCACCGCAGTCGAGCGCACGCTGGCGGATGACCTCGAGGTCCTCGCCGCCCTGCCCGACGTCGACCGCCACCGCGATGACCTCGGCTCCGGTCGCCTCGGCGATCCAACCGATGCCCACGGAGGTGTCCAGACCGCCCGAGTAGGCGAGGACGACGCGTTCAGTCATGACTGTTCTCTTCTCTCAACGGGAGGTGCGGTTCACGTGTGGCAGCGGTGGACGAGGGCCGGTCCGGCCGCTGGTGAGGGAGGTCAACCCTCCGCGGCGAGCGCCAGGAAGCGGGCCGCGACGGCAGCGCCGCCGGTCGATCCCCCGCCGTCGTCGGGCTCGCGGGCGATCACGAGCACGGTGTCGTCACCCGCGATCGTGCCGAGCACGCCCGGCAGGACCGAGTGGTCGATCGCCGACGCGAGGAACTGCGCGGCGCCGGGCGGGGTGCGCAGCACGACAAGGTTGCCCGAGGCGTCCGCGGTCACGAGCAGCTCGGCGCACAGGCGCGCGAGGCGGGCCGCGAGGACCTCCGAGTCCGCGTGCGCGGGCGTCCGGCTGCCGCCCTCGGCCGGGACGGCGTACGCGAGGGCTCCCCCGGAGGTGCGGATCTTGACGGCGCGCAGCTCGACGCGGTCACGCGACAGGGTCGCCTGCGTCACGGACACGCCCTCCT
>JAYTSH010000171.1:0-6630 GCA_043745755.1 Cellulomonas sp.
CGGAGGGCGTGGGATTCGAACCCACGAGGACGGGGTTGTCCCGCCCCAACGGTTTTCAAGACCGTCGCTTTCGGCCGCTCAGCCAGCCCTCCAGTGCGCCGCCATTCTGGCACGCCGCCGTAGGGCAGCGGCTACGAACGGTCCCACCAACCGGCCGGTCGTCCCGGCGTGACGACCGCGAGGCCGTGGAGCACGGCTACCGTCGCGAGTCGCGCGTCGTACGTCGCCACGGTGGTGACGTCCGGGTGCGCGACGGCGATGCCCAGGTGCAGCGCCCCGAACGGCGACAGCACCGACGTGACGCGAGTGGCCCACTCGAGAGCCTGGTCGGAGAACCGCACGATCTCGAGCCGGTCGGCGACGTCTTGAGCGGCCGCGCGCAGCCGGGGCCCACCGCGGTCGGCCACGCGACGGAGCTCGGTGAGCGCGAGCGGGCTCGTCAGCAGGGTGGGTTCACGCATCGCCGCCCAGGCCCGCCACCCGGCCGCCTCGTCGGTGTCGAGCAGGTATCGGCACAACGCCGACCCGTCGACGTAGATCCGCACGAGCACCAACCTATCGACGGGGTGGACCCCCGGTCGGGTCCGTCCGGGAGTCACGCCAGATCACGCGCCGGACGCAGGTCCGGCCGGCACCCCACGGGGCTGCCGGCCGGACCATGCCACTGGCCTCAGGAACCGCTGCGCAGTCGCTCCATCGCGAGCTGCACGAGCGCGATGAGCGCCTGCTTGGTGGCCGCGCGCGAGCGCGCGTCCGTGTAGAGGACGGGGACGTGGGGCGGGATCGCGAGTGCCTCACGCACGTCGTTCAGCTGGTGCTTCGCGACGCCGTCGAAGCAGTTGACGCCGACGACGAACGGGATGCCGCGGCTCTCGAAGTAGTCGACCGCGGGGAAGCACTGGTCGAGGCGGTCGGTGTCCACGAGCACGACCGCGCCGATGGCGCCACGCACCAGGTCGTCCCACATGAAGAGGAACCGGTCCTGGCCAGGCGTGCCGAACAGGTAGAGCCACAGGTGGCCCGGCAGCGCGATGCGACCGAAGTCCATCGCGACCGTCGTGGTCGTCTTGCGGTCGGAGACGCCACCGGCGTCATCGACGCCGACGGAGTGCTCGGTCATCGACGCCTCGGTGTTCAGCGGCTCGATGTCCGAGATGGACCCGATGAAGGTCGTCTTGCCGACGGCGAAGCCACCGGCGACGACGATCTTGACGACAGTAGGTGCAACGCTTCCATGCGTCCCCGCCGGAGCGGCGACGGCAGCGTCAGAGGGCGGAAATGCCATTGAGAACACTCTCCAGCACGCTCAGGGACAGGGCGGGGGACTGGCCGGTGTTGACTTCCACCGGCTGTGACGTGTGCACGCGGATGTACTTGGCATCGGAGAGGTCGGCCACCAGGATCCGCACGACCCCGAGGGGCATGTGCAGAAGGGCAGACAGCTCGGCGATGGAGATGTAGTCGTAGCTGGCGTGCTGCAGGATCGCCCGCTTCTCCGGTGTGAGCCCACGACTCGCTGCGGCGTCGGGCAGAAGCTCGACGAGCGCCTCAAGCGGTAGGTCGGACCGCGCCGACCGCACGCGTCCGCCGGTGACGGCATAAGGCCGGACCGTCCGGGCCTCGTACTCGATGTGATCGCTCATGGCCGCCTCAGCCCACCGTGGTCCGGGTGGCGCCGTCGGTCGGCAGCTGACCGCGCATCTCACTGATGAGCTGCGGGGTCAGGGTGGCCTCGGTGCGAGACACGAGCATCGCCATCTCGTAGCCGATGAGGCCGACATCGCAGCTGGCCTCGGCCACGACCGAGAGGACGGAGCCGTTGGAGACGCTCATCAGGAAGAGGAAGAGCTGGTCCATCTCGACGATCGCCTGTCGCACCTCCCCCGCACGCAGCTGGCGAGAGGCGCCGCGAGTCAGTGCCGACATGCCTGACACGATGGCTGCGAGCTGGTCGCCGCTGGTGCGGTCGAGCTTCTCGGACATCGCCATGAGAAGACCGTCCGCGGACACGACCAGCGTGTGCCGGGTCCCGGGCACGGTCCGGACGAAGTTGTCCAGGAGCCAGCCGAAGTTGGCTGCCTCTGTGCTGAGAGCTGTCACACTTCCTCCTTGCGGTGGCAGCCGGAGTTGACTGCGGTCAATGTCGTCACCATGACGGTGCCGGCGGGGTGTGCGCCTGGTCAGTCTCGACCAAGGGGTCGTCATCTACGCGTGTGGCCGGCCCGGCGGGCCCCACCACTGCCCGGCGACCGCGTGCGGTCCCGGACTGGTAGCTCGAGAACCGTGAGCGGAGCTGCTCGGCGTCGCGGTCAGGTGTCCCGTCCACCGCCTGCACGAACTCCGGTGACTCCGGGATCTCCTGCGGCACGCGCTTCGCGAGCGAGGCACTGACCGAGCCGCTGGTCGGCGCAGTCGGACGATACGCCGACAGCTGGCTGAGCTCGGAGAGCGCCTGCTCCTGGATGTCGGAGCGCAGCGCGAGCATCGCCGCGACCTCGTCGTCCAGCGCACCGATACGGTGCGGCGCCGACGGCTGCGACGCGGGCTGCTGGATGCTCGGCTCGGCAGCGCGCGGGGCGCTGTCGGGCGACCAGGACGCAGGTGAGGTCGGTCGGGTCGGCGCGGTACGCGACCCGAAGAAGGACCCGACCTGGTGCGGAGCGCCGTGCAGTGGCACCTCGACCGGCTCGGACGGCGGCGACCACGTGGCGTTCGTCGACTTCCGGACGGAGTCGGGCACCTCGGGGAAGCCTGTGGGAGCCGGCTCCGGGGACGGGAAGGTCTCGTTCGGTCGGATGAACGGCGCGGGAGCGGCCGGCTCGGCGGCGGCCCAGGCGGACGCGCGCTGCGGCTGCTCGGTGACCGGGGCCGGCTCGAACGTCTGCTCGAAGCTCGACGCCGGCGCCGTGGGGCTGACCGCGGCCGGGACCGACGCCTCGTCAGCCTTCCGCTTGCCGAAGAGGCTCCACTTGCGGCGACCGGGCTTCGACTGCTCACCGGCGGCGTGCGAACCCTGGAGCAGCTCGGTGAAGTCCGGCGCGGGCTGGGCGGCGGGCGGGGTTGTGGCGGCCCACGCGGGAGTGCCCGTCACGACGTGCGGTGCCACGAAGGGGTCCGGCTCGCGTGCGGCGGACTCGGCGAGCAGCTCGGCTTCGACCGGGTCGAACCGCTCGGTCGGCGCCGTTGCCTCGACGGGCGACGGGGCCTCGACGTGCACGGGCTCGTCCTCCGCCAGGGCGTGGATGGTCCAGCTCGCCTGGTGCGGCGCGACCTCGGGCGCCGTCCACTGCGCCTCGCCGTCGGACTCGGGCCATGCCGTCTCCGACACGGGCATCTGCCATGCGGACTGCGCCACGGGTGCGTCCCAGGTCGCCTCGGGCGCGGTTGCGTTCCAGGCGTTGTCTGCGGGTGCAGGTGCCGGGACATCCCCGGCATGGTCGACGACGGCGGGGACGGCCCATGCCGACTGCTCGTCGAAGGGCTCAGCGGCCAGGTGAGAGCTCGCGACCGGCGCGGGCGCCGCGACGGGCTCGTGGTGGGGCTCGCCGGCGTTCCAGGCGCGCGCCTCGTCGAGCACCGGCCCGAAGCCGATGGGGGCGAAGTCGGACCGGCCGGACGCGCTGTAGCGCGAGCTCCGGTCGTCGTAGCCGCTGAACGCGCTGAACTCCGAGTACGAGGAGGGCGACGTCACGTGGTGCGGCTCGGGCGTCAGCTCGGCGGCGACGGGCTGCGAGGTGTGCTCCACGGGCTGTGAGGCGTGCTCCACTGGCTGCTCGGCGGCCTGCAGGACGGGCGGCTCGACGGTCTCCTCGACGACGTCCTGCGCCGGCGCGTCCGACCATGCTGCCGCGGGCGCGTCCCAGGAGTCAGGCGTAGCCACGTGCGCGCCGTGGTCGACAGAGCGGAACGCGGCGGGCTGCTCGTCGGCCGGCTGCTCGTCGGCGGGCTCGTCCCAGGCCTGCACGGGTGCCCATGCCTCGACGGGCTCGACCGCGTACTGGTCCTGCTCGTGCGACCTGCCCGCCAGGTCCTCGGTGGTGTCCGGCGCTATCGCCGGAGCCGCAGCGAGCAAGGGCTCCACCGCCTGCGCCCAGGTGGGGGCCCAGGTCGGAGCTTCCTCGACCGGTGCTTCGTCGTCGTCAGGCGCGAGACCCGGGATCGCGAATACTGCGGGCAGCCCGCTCTCCGTATGCTGGTGCGGCACCACCGGAACGTCCGCCGGAGCGGGCGCGGGGAGCTCGCCGCGGGTACGGAACCCGGAGAACAGTCCGGCGCGGGCCTCGCGTGCGGCCGGCGGGGTGGGGGCGGCCGAGGCGTCTGGCGCGGCGTCCGCAGGTGCCTGCCACGCGCTGGTGGCGCGGGACCTGCTGGGCAGGCCGCCGCCCGACGGTGCTGCAGTGATGGCGGGCGTCCAGTCGGGCGCTCGGGTCGACAGCTCTGGGGCCAGGGTTGCCTCGGCGAGCCCCGGGAGCACGATCTTGCTCTCGTCGAACGTCTTGCCGGGGCGACCCTGCAGCGCCCGGGCGCCGGGCAGCGCGATCTCCGCGGAGTCCTCGTCCGACCGCTGGCGGCGACGCGGCAGACCGAGCGACGTCTCGCCGTCGGTGAGCATCGCGAGGTCGACGGCCTCGGCGAGCGGAGCGTCGGCGTCGACCGACTCCTGGATCTGGTCGGTCGACTGGACCGACCGGGAGCCGTACAGCGCGCCCTCGCTCGTCTCGAAGAGCGTGGCGGGGAAGCTGACGGTCGTCACGGTGCCGGTACCCGTCGAGCCCTTGCTGAGCACGACGGCGGCGCCGAGGCGGTTCGCGATACGGCCGACGACGAAGAGGCCGAGGCGCTGCTCGCCGAGCGAGTCGGATGCCGACGTCGACCGGATCTTGAGGTTCGCTGCCTCGAGCTCGGTGGCGGACATGCCGAGGCCGTGGTCGACGATCTGGACGACGACGTGGTCGCCGACGACACCCGTCTTGACCTCGACCGGCGTCTCGGGCTCCGAGAAGATCGTGGCGTTCTCGAAGAGCTCTGCGAGAAGGTGGGCCGCACCGAGCGCGTTGAAGCCGTGCATCTGCGGGTCGACCGCGAGCTCGAGCTCGATGCGGTCGTACTGCTCGATCTCGGACGAGGCCGTGCGGACCACGTCGGACAGCGGCATCGCGTCACGGACGCGGCGGCCCGTGTCGATGCCGGCCAGGACGAGCAGCGACTCGGCGTTGCGGCGCATCCGGGTGGCGAGGTGGTCGAGGCGGAACAGGTTTGCGAGGGCGTTCGGGTCTTCTTCGGAACGCTCGAGCGAGTCGATGAACGACAGCTGGCGGTTGAGGAGCACCTGGTCACGTCGCGCGACGTTGATGAACATCTCAGCGATCGACCCACGCAGGGCGGCCTGCTCCTGGGCGATCTGCAGGGTCGTCGAGTTGACCGCGTTGAACGCGGCGGCAAGCTTGCCGACCTCGTCGTCGGAGGTCACCGGGATCTGCACGAGCTCGAGCGACGGGCCCTGGCCCGGGACTGCCATCTGCTCGACGAGGGTGGGCAGCTGCTCGCGGACCTCGGCGGTCGCGGCCGTGAGGCGCCGCAGCGGTACGACGATGCTTCGGGAGACGACGAGGGCGAGGAGAAGCGACAGCACGGTGGCGAGCACCGAGGCACCGATCGTCACCAACGCGGTGTTGCGCTCCGTTGCCTCGTCGGCCTGGGCGACCACGAGGGCCTGGCCGAGCAGGTCGGTCCGGAACGCGCCGAGGGTCTTGAGCTGGGCCTGGATGTCCGTGGACCAGTCCTCGGGGGCGACGCCGATCGTCGCGCCGGAGATGCTGCCGGCGATGAGGACGCGCTCACGGGTGAAGGACGAGGTCGGGTCGGCCTGCGTGAGCGCGAGCTTGGAGTTGCCGATGGCGTCGATGTCGACGTGCAGCGCGGTGCGGTAGACCTCGGTCGTGGAGGTCTGCGTGTTGAAGACTCGCATCGCGGAGGCGGACTGGGCCTTGCTCCCGATGACCCCGAGGCCCTGGGAGAGCTCGGTGACGAGGCTCTCTGCGGTCTGCGCGAGCGAGTGGTACGCCTTGATGTAGCCCGCGAGATGGCGGTTGTCGAGGACCTGGGCGATCTCACCGACGAGGTCGATCTGGCCCGCGATGATCCCGTTGTACTTGTTCGAGATGACCGTGGCGTTCGTGTCGGTGTCGACCGCGTGACGGACGTCCAGCAGGTCGACGTTGTGCGCCTGCTGGGACGCGTAGAACATCTGGACGACGACGTCCGGGAACTCGCTCAGGTTGACGGACGCCGTGAACGGCTTGACGTCGATGAGCGCCTTGTCGGTGGCGGCGCGCGCCGCGGTCAGTGCGACCTTGTCGCGAACTGTCGAGGTCGACAGCGCACGCTCCGTCTGGAGGGCCGCACTGAGGGGTGCATACGCGTCGAGCGTCGCGACGACGGTCGAGGACGCGGATGCCACCTGGGCCTTCTGGATGGCGTTGGCCGAGATGTAGGCACCCGCCGCGAGCAGCACGATGATGGGCACGGCGAGAACCGCCAGAACCTTGGCGCGGATGCCAAGCCTGCGCAGCATGTCGACCTCTCTCCCTCAACCGGCTCGGGCGTCGCACCGACGACGTCCGGCGGCCC
>JAYTSH010000172.1:0-2082 GCA_043745755.1 Cellulomonas sp.
GGCGCTCGGACGGCTCACGATCGCCGTGTTCCAGGGTGCCTACATCATGCTGGCGACCTCGGTGCTGTTCCGGGTCAGCTGGGGCAACCTCTGGCTCTCGCTGCTCGTGCTGGCGACGTTCAGCGCGGTCGCTGCCGGCGCTGCCATGCTGGTCGGATCGCTCATCGACAACGACGGTGCGGCCTCGGGCATCGGTGTGGGGCTCGGCCTCGTGCTCGCGGCCCTGGGTGGGTCCATGCTCCCGCTCGAGCTCTTCCCGGCGACCTTGCGGACCATCGCCCACATCACTCCGCACGCCTGGGCGTACGACGCCTTCGCGAAGATCCAGCGCCACGACGCCAGCCTGGTGGACATCCTGCCGCAGCTCGGGGTGCTCGCCGCGATGGCGGCGGTGCTGCTCGTGGCGGGCACCTGGACGCTGCGCAGGAGCATGGCCCGAGCACTCTGACTCCGCGGGCCCGGAGCGCGGCCACTGTCCGCGCGGGCGCGAACTTCTACGCGCCGGCCGCTGGCACCGCCACGTACCTGCCCGACGACGGCTGGACCCTCAGCGACTGGAGCGAGGACCGCTGTCGCGCGGGCAGGCCGGCCACCACGTTGTCGTAGGAGTCCTCGATGAGCTCCCCGACGAAGTCCAGGTCGGCGGCAGGGCACAGCTCGACCGTGATCCAGTGCCGCTTGTTCATGTGGAACCCGGGACCGACGATCTCGTAGCTCGCGATGAGCAACGGCACCTCGTCCGGCTCGGCCTTGAGGTTGACGATCATGTGCTCGCTCACGCGAGGGTTGTGCCAGAGCAGGGCGAACATCTTGCCGTGGATCCGGAACACGTGGCTGTCCGGGCCCCAGGGCCAGTCGACGGCCGAGCCAGGCAGCGCGAGACATGCCTCGCGACACCACTGGGCGAAGCCGTCCGGCGTCGGTCGCACCGATTCGTGGGCAGGTGGACGACCCCGGTACGTGCCGCTCGCCAGTTGGTCGCCCACCTCGCCCACCCTAGCTCGGGACCTCGCAGCGCCACCGGTCCCAGGAACGGCTCGGTCAGCCGAGCGCCACCATGTGCCCGTCGTCGGTGGTCGTGAACAGGCGATGCGCCAGGACGAGCATCGGGCCGGGAGACCCTGTCAGGGAGCTCGTCCAGCGGCTCGATCCGTCCTGCAGGTCGACCGCGCGCAGGAGCGAACCGGAAGATGCCGCCGCGGCGTCGAGCACGAGCAGCGACCTCCCGTCGGTCTCGAGCGAGGAGCCCGCGGCGGCGTCGACATGCACGGTCCACCGCACGGCGCCGCTCGCGGCGTCCTGCGCCCGGAGCGCCCCGGCACCGACCGAGTAGACCGCGCCCTCCAGCACGACCACGGCGCTCACCACGCCGTCCGTCGTCCACCGCAGCTCGCCGGTGGCCAGGTCCCACGCGATCAGCTCAGGGCCCGCGGTCAGGAGCAGCATCGGTGCCGAACCGTCGTCGAGGCCGGTCGTGACCTGCTGACCCGGGGGAGTCACGATCGTGGCACCGGTTGTGAGATCAGTGGTCGAGGTGCCCCCACCACTCGGCGCGTAGGTCGTCCGCAGGACGTGCCCACCGGGCGTCGTGCGGATGGACGACCCGTCGTCATTCGACAGGCCGCTCCACTCGTGGACGACGGCACCCGCCGCGGAGAGCTCCCACACCTGCGTGCCGGCGTCGACCAGGAGGCCGTCGCCCGACGATGAGACGCTCGCCCCGGTCAGAGCCACGTCGGGCGCTGACGTGCTCGTCGGGTGTGCGGTCCAGACGGTCCGACCCGTGCGCGGGTCGAACCGGCTCACCTCGCTTCGCCCGTCGACCACCGAGCCGATCGCGATGTCCGTCCCGAGACTGCTGATCGTGTCCGTCGGAGTCGCCGGATACGTCGCGAGCACGTGACCTGTGCGCGGGTCGATGACCTCGAGGTGGACCTTGGTCGCGTGGGTCGACGTGTCGGGATGGTCCACCGGCGGGGCGGGCGCCTCGTCCACGACGACACACGCCAGCAGCGCCCGGTGCGGACCGTCCACGGCACCGTCGGCGAGCGCGCACTGGTCGCCCCACGCGTGCGGACCGGC
>JAYTSH010000173.1:0-2027 GCA_043745755.1 Cellulomonas sp.
GGACTTCATCTGGCTCGGTCATGCGTCTCTCCGGTGCTGCGCTAGGGAAGGGAACCAGGTGCCGGTGGCGCGCGCTGGACGGACGCCACCGGCGAACCAGGCGTCAGGTGCAGACGACGCCCTGGGCCTTCCAGTTGGTCGCATCGACCATGTGGGTGGCGGCGATGGTCTCCGCCGGCAGGGCGACGCCGTTGCGGATCTTGTCGACCATGACCTTGATGGCGGCGCTGCCGACGTCGTTGCCGGAGATGTAGAGCGAGGCCTTGTTGCCGGTGTCCTGCCCCGCCGCCCAGTCCTTGCACGTGAGGTAGGCGCCCAGGCCGACCCCGAGGATGTCCGCCGGTGCCACGCCCGCGTTCTGCAGCGCCGTGACGACACCCGTCTCGGACTCGTCGTTGCAGCCCCACACGACCCAGTGCTTGACGCCTTGGTTCGCGGTGATCACGCCGCCGGCCTTGTTGAGCGCGTCGGTCACGGAGTTGTCCGTACCGACGGGAATGCTCGCGGGGGCGCCGGTGACCTTCTTGCCGAAGGAGCTCGCCGCCCCGTCGAGGCGCTGCACGCAGACGGACAGGTCAGCCTTGCCGACTGCGATGATCCGGGTGTCCGACGCCTTCCAGCCCGCCGCGGTGTACAGGTCCGCTGCCTTGTCCCCGATCGAGTTGCCCATCGAGGTGCCGTTGAACCCGACGAACGGCGCCGCAGTGCCGTCCGCAGCCTTGAGGCCGTCGTCGGAGGCCAGCAGCGGGATCCCCGCTGCCTTGGCCTTGTCGATGACCTGCGGGCCGATGGCCTGGTCGGGCGCGACCATCACGATGCCCGCGACGCCTCGGGCGATCGCGGCGTCGAGCTCGCTGATCGCCTTGTTCGCGTCGGTTCCGAGGTTCACCTCGGTCACCGTGACGTCACCGAGCGACTTCGCCTGTGCCTTGGCACCGTCGGCCTGGTCGACGAAGTACTGCTGGTCACCCTGCTTCTGCAGGTAGACGATCTCGATCGGGCCGGACTTCGTCGCCGCGCCGCTCGCGACCGGTGCCGGGGTGGTCTGGCCCGAGCTGCACGCCGTCAGCACGAGCGCGAGCACGGCAAGGCCGGCCGCACCCGTGAGGTGCTTGTTGTTCCATGACCATGTCTTCATCGTCATCGCCATTCTCTCGCAGAATTTTGCCGTTCGGTCTCGCGCGGACCCGTCGGGCACACGCGGTCGTGCTGGTGGGACGTCGAAACGGGAGTGCTGTGCGCCGAACGTCGGCTAGATGTCGGGAGGTGGGCGCCCCCTACCTGCATGGCTCACGAGGCAGCCCCCCGCGGATCGCGATCGCCGGACAGCTCACGTTGCAGCGCCAGGGCGATCGACCTGGAGGGCTCGCGTCGCAGCGCACCCTCGATCAGCTCGTCAGCCCGGGCTCGCTCGCCGAGAAGGATCGCCAGCTGTGCATCGAGAATCATGACGGTCGTGTCCTTGGCCGCCTCGATGTCCTCGTTGAACAGCAACATCGTGGGAAGCGACGTCGCGAAGTAGTCCACCGTCGCGGGAGTCCGGCGGAGCGATTCTGCGAACTCGGCGAGACCGTCGACCAGCGCCTGCGCGGCGCCCTCGTCCCCGAGCCGTCGACAGGCGAGCACCGAGAAGTACGTCATGTCGGAGTACGGCAGCGTCGCCATCGACTGGAAGTCACCGGCAAACGTCGCGGCCGTGCCCCATGCCTGCTGCGCTTCGACGTCGTCCCCGGCGGCGGCGTGGGCGTCTCCGAGCGCCAGCTGCAGGCGTGAGCTGTTGGCCAGCGGATGGCGTCCCTCACCCAGAGTCTGAGGTGGGCTCATCGCCGAGAGCAGCACGTCGACGGCGTCCTCCGGCCACCCCGACGTCAGGGAGAAAGTCGCCAGCGCAAGGTGGACTTCGTCCCACGCAGCGAGGACCTGACCCTCGCCGCCCTCCCACGGCTGGAACTGGCGGTTCTGGAGGATCGCCAGCGCACGGCGCGCCTCACCCGCGGACGTGAGCAGCTGGACGAGCTCGATCGTCA
>JAYTSH010000174.1:0-17134 GCA_043745755.1 Cellulomonas sp.
CTCGCCCACCCGAACAAGAAGACTGTCGGCGTGCGCATCCCGGACCACCCGGTCGCACTCGCGCTCGTCCGTGCGCTGGGCGAGCCGCTGCTGTCGAGCACCCTCCTGCTGCCCGGCGCCGAGAGCCCGATGACCGAGGGCTGGCAGGTCAAGGAAGAGCTCGACCACGTGATCGACGCGGTCGTCGATGCAGGCGACTGCGGCACCGAGCCCACGACCGTCGTCGACTTCTCGGACGGCACCCCGGTGGTCGTGCGGGTCGGCGCGGGGGACCCCAGCCGGTTCGAGTGAGCCGCACGCGAGACGATCAGGCGGTCGCGAAGGACGGTCAGGCGGTCGCGAAGGCCGCGAGCCCGAGCCGCACGCTGCGGTCGAACAGCTCCTCGCGCTCGTCCGCGGACAGCGCGGCGTCGCGGAACAGCAGGTCGGAGATCGTGCAGATGGCGAGCGCCTCGCGGCCCTCCGCGTCGGCGGCCGCGTAGAGCGCCGCGGCCTCCATCTCGACCGCGAGGGTGCCGTACTGGACGAGCAGCTGGTTGGTCGCGGGGCGGTCGGCGTAGAACGCGTCGTTCGAGACGACCGCGCCGACGTGCACGCCGTCGGGCCGGACCCCGGGACGGAACCCGGCGGCGGCCGCGGCGGCGGACAGCAGCGCGAAGCTCGGCGCGTGGCTGTAGTGGATGCCCGGGATCCGCTGCGCGGTCATCGCCGAGTCGGTGTGGGCGGCGCTCGCGATCACGACGTCGCCGATGTCCAGGCGGGTCGCCATGCCACCGGCGGTCCCGATGCGGATGATCCGCTGCACGCCGTAGAACCTGAACAGCTCGGTCGCGTAGATCGTGATCGACGGCATGCCCATCCCCGAGGCGAGAACCGACACGCGCCGGCCCTCGAAGGTGCCGGTGTAGCCGAGGATGCCGCGGACCTCGGTGACGAGCCGCGCATCGTCGAGAAGCGTCTCGGCGATGCGACGGGCACGGCGAGGGTCGCCGGGCATGAGGACGTCCGGAGCAAAGTCTCCCGGCGCAGCGCCGATGTGGGGGGTAGCCATGCGGCGACCCTAGCCCGCACCGCCCGGCGATCGAGGCGAGCTGATCGCGCGCCTCTGGAAACGATTCATCACCCCTGTCGCGACACTCCTCAGCGGACACCCAGGTACATCACGTACCGTCACGGGGTCCGCCGCCCGCAAGAGGGTGGAGAGACCGATCACGTAAGGACAGTGACGTGCGCCGACTGGCAGCCACAACCCTTGCCCTCGCGCTGCTGCTGGCTGGCTGTGCAGGCACGAGCAAGTCCGATGCATCCCCCACGCCGACCGAGACCCCGGCCGCGGCCGCGGCGGCGGCCGCGGCGGCGGCGGCGACCGCCAGCCCGGCCGACCTCGCCGCCCTCGCCGCCGTGCAGGTCGCGGGTGACGCGGGCGCGAAGCCCACGTTCACGTTCACCCAGCCGTTCACGGTCACGGCCATCGCGTCGCGGCTCATCGCACCCGGCACCGGGGCGAAGCTCGCGGACGGCCAGATCCTCGCCGTCCACTACTACGCCGTGAACGGTGCGGACGGGAAGGACCTCGGGACGTCCTACGGCGCAACGACCGTCCCTCTCACGATGGGCGACAAGACCAACGGTGCCGAGATGAACTCCGCGCTCGCCGGCCAGACCATCGGCGCGCGGATCCTGTTCGGGGTCCCCGGAGCCGAGAGCACCGAGCTGATGCTCATCGAGGTCGTCGGCGCCAAGACGGTCCCGGACCGCGCCGAGGGTGAGGCCGTCGCACCCGTCGCGGGACTGCCGACCGTCACGCTCGCCGCGGACGGCACCCCGACGCTCACGCCCGCCACGGGCACCCCGTCGGCCACGCTCATCGCGCAGCCGCTCATCAAGGGCGCGGGCGCCGCGGTCACGGACGGCCAGACCCTCACGGTCAACTACACCGGATGGCTGTGGGACGGCACGAAGTTCGACTCGTCCTGGGGCCGCGCGAAGTTCACGGCGGCACTGACCAAGGGCTCGATCATCGACGGTTGGACCAAGGGCCTCGCCGGCCAGACGGTCGGCAGCCAGGTCCTCCTGGTGATCCCCCCGGACCTCGCCTACGGCGCGACCGAGCAGGGCACGATTCCGGCGAACTCCACGCTGGTCTTCGTCGTCGACATCCTCGGCGCCTCCTGACCGCCGCACGTTCCTGATCACCGACGCCCACCTCCGCACGGGGGTGGGCGTCGGTGCGTCCGGCCTGCGACGTCGCCCGTCACTGACCGTTCGGTGAGCCGTTCTGCAGACGTTCTCAGCGTCGTCGTGCATCCTGGACGCGTGCTCGACGACTTCGACCGCGTGCTCGCGCAAGCGCGCCGCGGCTCCCCGGAGGCGTTCCAGTCGCTCCACACCGACCTGGTCCGCCCAGTCGCGGCGTACCTGCGGAACAAGGGAGTCACCGAGATCGAGGACGTCACGAGTGACGTGTTCCTCGCGGTGTTCACCGGCCTCGACGGCTTCACGGGCAGCCAGTCGGCGTTCCGGTCGTGGGTGTTCACGATCGCGCACCACCGCATCGCCGACCACTGGCGCAGGGAGGCCCGCGCACCCGTGCTCGTCGAGCTCACGCTGGACGACGACGGCGGCACGACCCTGGCGGCCGAGCACCATGCGCTCGACGCGCTCGGCACCGCTCGAGTCCATGAGCTGCTCGACACCCTCACGCCCGACCAGCGGGAGGTCCTGCTGCTGCGGATCGTCGCCGACCTGACCCTCGAGCAGACCGCCGAGGTGCTCGGCAAGCCGGCCGGCGCCGTGAAGTCGCTCCAGCACCGGGGCCTCGCTGCCCTGCGCAAGATCGTCGAGCCCGAGGGCGTATCCCCATGAGCCCCTTCGACGATGACACGGGCATGAGCGCATGGTCGGACGAGGAGCTGCTGCGGGGCACGGCGGTCAACGCCGACCCGGCAATGACAGCCCTCGTCGCGATGCTGCGCGAGTCGGCCGAGGCCCCTGGACCGCGACCGACCGACGCCCTCGCGACGCTGTTGCGGACGGGCCGAGCTCCCGAAGCGGTCCACGCGCCCGCACCGATCCCGGTCGCTGCGTCGACCGCGGTGCCGCTCGCCGCTCGCCTGCGACGGCTCGCGAGCCGTGCGGCAGCCCTGGGGCTCGCCGCGAAGATCGCACTGACCGCTGGCGTCGCTGTTGCCTCGGTCGGCACCGCAGCTGCGATCGGCGGGGTACCCGCCGCGGTGCAGGAGCGCGCGACCGAGACGCTGGGACACATCGTTGCGGTGTTCGCGCCCGGATCCCAGCGCGACTCCGACAACGGCCCGGCGGGACCGACGCAGTCGCCGAGCGGTGCCGCCGTTGTCCCGGGTGCATCGGGCTCCGCTTCTGACCGACCGACGCAGCACGCCTCACCGACCGACCTTCCCTCGGTCGCCGAGCTGCGCGGCGAGGTTCGCAAGGAGCTCCCGGAGCCGGCCGAGTCGAACCGCGCCGCGCCCGCAGGCGACCCGGGTTCGGCCAGCTCGAGCGACGCGACGGCCCCCGATCCGTCGTCGGCCGAGGCCCAGGGCGAGCGCGCCGCCGAACGCGCGACCGACCCGCGCACGGGCGCGTCGAACGGCAACGGGCCGGCCGACCCGCAGGCGACCGCTCCTGCGACACCGACGCCGCCCGAACCCACCCGCTCCGCGGGCCGCGGCTGAAACTCGTCCCGGCCGACCCGTATCCCTGGACGACTCGCACCCGATGACCCCCCCGAACGACCAACCACGAGTGGCCACACCCAACCGGGCAGGCCGCCACGAGTTCAAGGAGTACCGATGAGCACCAGTGCACTCGCAGCAGTCGTGACCAAGCTGACCAGCCTCGGCCTCGCAGGCAAGGCAGTGGTCGGCGTCGTTGTCGCGACCGCGGCCGTCGGCGCCGTCGGCGTCGTCGGCGCGGCTCAGGCTGCCACACCGGCACCCGTCGACTCGGTCACGGCACCGACGTCGTCGGCCAGCGCCGAGCCGACCACGGAGCCGACGGACGACCCGACGACCGAGGCCACCGACCAGGCCACCGATGAGCCCACCGAGGGCGCGACCGAGGCGCCGACCACGCGTCCGACCGACCTGCCCACAGAGTCCGCGTTCGGCCAGCGTGTCTCCGAGGACGCGCGCGACGGCGGGGTCGACGGCCAGGAGATCTCGACGGAGGCCAAGGCCCGCGCGACCGAGCGTCAGGACGCCCGCGCCACTGCAGAGCCGACCGCAGAGCCGAAGACCGAGCCGAAGGTCGAGCCGACCGAGCACGCCGACGGGCGCGACGCAGCCACAGCGCGGCACTGAGCGCTCGGCCGGGCTGCTCCCCCTGCCGGCCCGGCCGGCTGACGACGAAGTCCCGTGGTCTCCCCCGACCGCGGGGCTTCGTCATGCCCGCACCCGACCGAGTGCGTCGGTCTCGGGCAGGCCTGTGGGACTCTTGCGCTCTCGAGGACGAGGAGGACCGCCGTGCCGGAACGTGAGATCGCGGAGCTGACCCGGTTGGTGCGGGAGTTCAGCGCCGAACGCGACTGGGAGCAGTTCCAGGACCCGAAGTCGCTGATCCTGGCGCTCGTCGGCGAGGTCGGCGAGCTCGCCGAGCTGTTCCAGTGGGTCGCCGCGGACGGCGCCGTCGCGCGGTTCGCCGAGCCGTCCCGCCAGGCCCGCGCCGGGGAGGAGATGTCGGACGTGCTCATCTACCTGCTGCGGCTCGCCGATGTCCTCGACGTCGACCTGTCGTCCGCCGCTCGCGCCAAGCTCGCTGCGTCGCACCGCCGGTTCGCGGCTGACGTCGTGCGCGGGGTCGCACCCGAGAAGATCTGAGTCCCGTCGGGCGGACCCCGCGCACGTTCACGGGCGTCAGCGGTCGATCGTGCCCATGTCGGCGTATCGCTCACCTGCGGCAGCGCCGATCGGCAGGGCTGCGTCGAGGGCGGCCAGGTCCTCGGCGGTCACCTCGACCGCGTCGGCCGCGACGTTCTCCTCGAGGTAGCTGATCCGCTTCGTCCCCGGGATCGGGACGACGTCGGGCCCCTGCGCGAGCACCCACGCCAGCGCGAGCTGGCCGGGCGTGACGCCCTTGCGGCCCGCGAGCACGCGCACGGTGTCGACGAGACCGAGGTTGACGTCCAGCGCATGACCCGTGAAGCGCGGGTTGCTGCGGCGGAAGTCGTCGGGCGCGAGCGCGTCGGGCGACGCGATCGTGCCGGTGAGGAAGCCCCGACCGAGCGGCGAGTACGGCACGAGCCCGATCCCGAGCGCCCGCAGCAGCGGCAGGATCTCCACCTCGACGTCGCGCGTCCAGAGGGAGTACTCGGTCTGGAGCGCGGTGATCGGGTGCGTGGCATGTGCGCGCCGGATGGTCTCGGGCGACGCCTCGGACAGCCCGAGATGACGCACCTTGCCGGCCGTGACGAGCTCGGCCATGGCACCGACCGTCTCCTCGATCGGGACCGTCTTGTCGACGCGGTGCTGGTAGTAGAGGTCGATGTGGTCGACGCCGAGCCGTTGGAGGCTGGCGTCCGCGGCCCGACGCACGTACTCGGGACTGCCGTCGATGCGGCGCGTGCCGTCGGGGTCGAGGACGTTGGCGAACTTGGTCGCGAGGACGACCTCGTCGCGGCGGTCGGCGATCGCGCGCCCGACGAGGCGCTCGTTGGTGAACGGCCCGTACATGTCGGCGGTGTCCAGGAGGGTCACGCCGAGGTCGAGCGCGCGGTGGATCGTCGCGATCGAGTCCGTCTCGGTTGCGGAGTCGGTCGTGTAGAAGGCCGACATGCCCATGCAGCCGAGGCCCAGGGCGGAGACGGCGAGGGCCGTCCCGTTCTCGGAGCTGCCGAGCATGCGGGTCGTGAGGGTGTGCGGTGGTGTCGTCATGATGCGAGCCTGCTCCTTCGAGCGGACTCGAAGTCAAGCGCTACTGCGAACCGATGCGACCCTCGTACAGCCCGATCTTGTGCTCGATCGCGTCGAGGTTCTCCTGGACGTCCGCGAGCTGCGCGAGCACGCGCTCGCGGTGGGCGTGCAGGAGCGCGAGCCGCTGAGCCTCGTTCCCGTCGCCCGCGCGGCACAGCTCGGCATACGCCCGGACCTCGCGGATCGGCATCCCCGTCCCGCGCAGACGCGTGAGCATGACGATCCAGCCCAGATCCTGCTCGGTGTACCGGCGATGGCCCGACGACGCCCGCTCGACGGGCTCGAGCATCAGCCCGTCGCGCTCGTAGTAGCGCAGCGTGTGCGTCGTCAGGCCGGTGGCCTGCGCGGCGTCGGCGATGCTGAGCGGGTGCGGTGCGGTCGAGACAGACATGCAGTGAGCATGTCTCTTCGAGTGGGCTCGAAGTCAAGGAGCAGCCCCGCACCGCGTGCGACGGTCGGCGTCCGGTCCTGGACGCCGGCCGCCCCCCGGGGTTCAGGGTGCGGTGATCGTCACCGTCCCCGTCGACACGAAGGTTCCCGCGGACACCGTGCCTGTGAACGCCGTGAGTCCCTGCACGCTCACCTTGCCGGGAGCCTCGACCGCGACCCTGATCGCCGGATCCAGGACTGCGCCCTTGGCGAAGGACACACCCGGGCCCGCGGTCCTCACCGACGCCGGCACGAGCACCCGGAGCCGGTGCGGCTGACCGTCAGCCGAGACCACGGTGAAGTTGCCGACGGTGCTGAAGCCGTCAGCGACGATCGTCAGGTCGCCGCTGAGGTGCAGTGACATGCCCTGCAGCGCCACACCCGCGCACGCGCTGGTGACGGTGCGGGCATCGATCACCGTGTCGCCCGCGACGGTGACGTCCGCCCCGTTCACGCTGTACGGGCCCGCGGCCATCGTGCAGCCGGGTGTCGCGGTCAAGGCCGCCGACCACGCCGGGGCGCCGTTCGCCGCAGCGATGCCGTTGACTCACGCAGACCACGGTGTGACAGCGGACGCGCTGGTCAGGGGATCCTGGCCGGTTGCCCCCCGCAGGTCTGACGCCTGCGGGGCATGCACGGCAGCGGCCCGGAGGATCTCACCCGTGACGGTTCCGCCGGTGCGCAACGCCTCGTCGGTGAGCCCTTCGCGCGACACGAGCCCGCTGGCCGTCACGATGTCCCCGCCTATGCGGTTGGTGCGCTGGATGGTGACGGACCCCACAGACCGGATGCTCCCGCCGATAGCCGCAGTGGCGTCCATCGTCACGGTCCCGCCGGCCCACACGTCACCCGCGATCGTGCACGCGCTGGTCAGGTACGCGTTGCCGGCCACGGTGAGGTTCCCCGCGACAGCCACCGAAGAGTTGCACTCGAAGTCGCCGCCGGTGGCGACATCTGCGTCCTTGCCCGCCGTCTGGAAGCTGTTCGTCAACGTCATGGACGCGGCCGAGTAGACGACCTTCGCGGTCGACGCCGCCGGCAAGGTGGCGGTCCCGGTCTGCCCGAGGGTTCCGTCCGCCGTCACTGCAGTGACCGACAAGGTGACCGCATCTGCGCGCTGGATGTCGCTGATCGTGACCGGGTTGTCACGGGTCAGCCCGAGCGGTAGGTCGTTCACGGCCACGAGCCAGCTGGCGGCCTGCGGGTCGCCGGACCAGCTGACAGTGACATCGCCGACGCCACCGGTCGCGGAGGTTGCTGTCACCGTCACGGTCGGCGCGACCGGGACCGCCGGGAGAGGCACACCGATGCGCACAGGCGCGGAGATGCTGCTCACACCACCGTCGGACGCAGTCACGCGGACCTGGACCTGACCGTCGAAGACCGCGTCGTAGGTGTGGTCGAACGTCGGGGTAGTGCTCTGCGCGTCATAGACGCTGTCGCCGTCGAAGTCCCAGTCGTAGCGGACGACCGGCGCGCCGACGCCGTACGACCCCGACACGTCGAAGGTGACCTCCTGGCCCACTTCTGCGGAGTACTCCGCGTTGCGGATGAGGGCCACGGGCCGGGAGGTGATCTGCTTGAGAGCCTCGGTGAGGGCCGCGAGCGTGTCGCCGTCGGCGGCGATGACCTTGCCGGCCGTCGCGTCCGCGACGGGCTGATAGGTCTGGACGAGGTAGGACGGCACGACGGCGTAGACGTTGACCGGGTCGATCTCCAGCGAACGCGCGGCCATCGACTCCAGGGTGCTGCCGTCCACGCGGTCGGGGTCGTTCCAGCTGGCGTCCGTCAGGACGATCGCCGCCTTCGTCGCACCGTTCTTCCAGTCCAGGCCGTCGAATGCCGTCATCAGGCCGTGCAGCATCGCCTCGGGGTAGTCGCCCCCGCCAGACGCGTACTGGGAGTTGAGCGCGTTGTTGAACTGCGCGAGGTCGCTGGTCAGCGGCGAGTCGATGCGCGCCGTGTACACGTCTCCGCTGTCCTTGTAGGTCACCAGCGCGACGCGCCCGCGGGATGCGCTGATCGAGTCGGCCATCTGAGAGGCGAACTGCCGGGCCTGGGCGATCCGGCCCGACATGGAGCCGGTGGTGTCCAGCAGGAACACCACGTCCAGCCCAGAGGTGCCACCGCCGTGCCCGATGTCCCACACCATGTGGTCCGCGACAGTGCCACCCAAGCTGGCCGCGAGACGCATCGCAGCCTCGTCGGCCGCCTGCTCAGCACCATTCCCGGCGTTGCCGTACTCCATGTGCCCGCTCGACTTGCCGAACTTCGACGAGCCGCACACGACGTCGTCGTTGTTGCACCACAAACCTGTCTTGTCGATGAAGCCGACCGGCACGTAGGGCTTCCGGGCGCCCAGCGAGCCGTCGTCGGTGCGGCAGTCCGGTACGACTCGGCGCCACGGCGAGTAGTCCTTGCCGCGGCACGCCGGTGGACGGAAGCCCTCGCCCTCTGGCAGGTAGAGCTTGGGGTCGCCAAGGAACGCGACGAAGTCCGTCTGGCCCTCGAGGGTCGACAGATGCTCGAGGGACTGCCCGATGACCTGTGCGCCCTGCGAGTACCCGGCGAGCACAAACCGGGACGACGGGCAGTCGAACCCCCGCTGCATTCCGTAGCTGATGAGCTCGCGCACACCCTCGTGGACGCTGTCGCCGTAGTCGAAGGCCTGTCCGCCAGAGAAGTACGCGCCGAAGATGTTGCCGTTCCACCACTCCGAGACGTTCACGGCGGGGTACTTGTGGCCCTCTTGAGCTTCCGTGCCGAGCTCGTACTTGTTGATCGTCGCTGCACCGTTGAGCCGCAGAGCTAGATCGTCGAAGTAGGCGGCCATCTCCTGCGACTTGCCGATCGCCTGCCCTGAACCCCGCGCCGTGATGACCTCGACGTCTGCGCAGGGCCGGTCGAGCGCGCCGCCTGCGGCAATCGCTGGGACAGCGGTCCAGACCGACGTTGACAACACTACGAGCACGACAAAGGCGCGGCGCAAACTCATGAATTTCCTCTCAAGATGAATGCGGGAGTGGAATGTCCGTGTGCGTGCTTCAGGACACAAACAACGTCAGCCGCGAGGTCCGCGCGGTAGTGTCGCTCTCGACGTACACGTCGAAGTCCTGACCTTCACTGGTGCCGTGTGCACTGCACGTTGCAGTCAACGCGCCGGCCGTGCCGTCGCACTTACCCCGCACGGATGCGCTGAAGCCAGCCGCAGCGAGCCATGAGGCGAGCGTGTCGTTCGTGATGTCGGTGTCGAACTTCCAGGTCTGCTGAACCGACGGGCACTTGTTGTCGCCGAGGCACCACAGCCGACGCGGTTCCACGCTCTGGTGGGTCGCAGCGAATCCGACTGGTTGAAACTCCCCAGCTACGTCAACGACGTGCCCGGCAGGCAGAGGCGCAGTCAGCGCGAAGGGTGCGACCACGACGAGCCCGAGCACGCCGAGCACGATCCAACGCGTTCGAACCATGCTGGAGCTCCCCTGGGTGTCTGCTGTGTGCTTGCGCGGCCAAAGCAAACCATGTGCGTCGGGGTCCCCGTCAGGGCCATTTGGGTGAGATGTCACAGGGTGCTATTGCTGGGCCACTGCTTCTCCGGCGGTCCCGTGGAAAGTGGGATCCGTCATCACCGGCGCCGTCGGGCGTAGCAGCGAAGCTCCCGGATTACCCCTGATGGTGAGTGCAAGAGCGGGGGTCTCTGCGCGTGCTTCAGGACACCAAAAAGCGTCAGAACCGAGGTTCGGGCCCCCGTTGTGCCTTCGACGTTCACGGTGGAGTCCCGACCCCCGCCGGCACCGCGTGCGCTGCATCCAGTCAGCAAGCGCGCGGCGCCGTCGGCATGACCCGCACCAGGCCGTCGTCGTGAGAACCTGGCGTCCCCGCCGTCCGAAGGAGCCCCGTGAACCCCGTCAGCCCCGACTCCCTCGTCGGCATCCAGCGCTTCGCCGTCACGCAGAAGCTCACCCTGATGGTCAACCGCTACGAGGTCAGGACGCTCGGGCCGGACGGCGTGGAAGGCGCCCTGCTGGCGTTCGCGCAGCAGAAGCGGATGGCGTTCAAGGAGCAGGTCACGTTCTACACGAACGAGGACCGCCGCACCCCGGTGTTCTCGTTCAAGGCCCGCCAGCGCCTCGACCTCGGCGCGACGTACGACGTCCTCGACGCGGGCGGCCTGCCGATCGGCACCTTCCGCAAGGACTTCAAGGCCTCGCTCGTGCGCTCGACGTGGCACGTCGACGCGGCCGGCGTCAGCGCCGTCGGGCAGGAACGCAACGCCGCGATCGCGATCCTGCGCCGGGTGTGGGACATGATCCCGCTCGTCGGCGAGGTCCCCGTCCCGTTCGTCTTCCACTTCGACTTCACCGACGCGAACGGCCAGCTCGTGATGTCCTCCGAGCGCCGCATCTCGCTGCGCGACCGCTACACGATCACCGTGCCCGACGGGCGGCTCGACGGCCGCGTCGCAGCGGCGATGGCCGTCGCGCTCGACGCGCTGCAGTCCCGGTAGGGCCGGCGAAGCTTGCCGCCGAGCGCAGGTGCACCGCCCGCGGAACCCGAGCCGGTCGAGGAACGCCCACGACCGGGTAGGTAGCCGGCACTGCGCCAGCATGTCGCCAAGGCCCGCGCGGGTCTATCGGTTTGCATCGCGGGTGGCGGTTCAAGTTGTCGCTGTCGACGGTCGATCACCACTGGACACCCCCGTGTCAGGCGGAGGTGAACGGGGGAGCGACGTGGAAGCCGGTTTCGGCGCGGAAGAGCAGGCAACCCGTCGCGCACGACGCGTCGAGAGGCTGCGCCGGGAGCAGGCAGCCGGCGACGCCACTGGCGATGCAGTCGCTGAAGCGCTCGCCCGCGCAGAGCGCGACAAGCGAAACTGGGCAGCAGGCGCCGAGGGTGAACGACGCGTGGCCGAAACCCTCGACACGCTCGGCCAGTACGGATGGACGGCGCTGCACGACGTGCACTGGCCCGGACGCCCGCTCGCGAACCTGGACCACGTGGCTATCGGCCCCGGCGGGGTCTTCATCATCGACGCCAAGAACTGGACCGGAGACGTCACCCTCACCGACGGGGTCCTTCGGCAGAACGGGTACCGTCGCGATCACGAGCTGGAGGCAGTTGCCGACGCCACTGCGGCCGTGACTGCCCTGGTGTCACCCCAGCACCGATCGGCCGTCGGCGGCATGATCTGCCTCGCGAGCCAGGATCAGCCGGTCACCTGGACGACGACAGGGGTTCGGGTTGTCGGGCGACTGCAGCTCGCGAGCCACCTCGTCGGTCTGCCTGCCAAGCTGTCGCCCTACGACGTGGCTGACCTCGGACGATTGCTGAGCGGCCAGCTCGGTGCGAGGTCGAGTCCTGCATTGTTGACCAGTGCTTCGCTGGTCAAGCCGTCAGCGAAGCGGCCACCGCGCGGTGCCCGGGCCGTCGCTCCACGTGTGGTGACGTACGCCCCAGCCGCACTCGTTCGTCGGCAGCCAGGCAGTCGGAGCGGCCGTCGACGTCCGGCGACCAGGAAAGCGCCCCCGACAGCGAGGGACTTCGGTCGATCGTGCCTCCTGACGCTCGCGAAGCTCGGGTTCGGACTGTTCCTCTTCGTGTTGCTGCTCGCATTCCTGGGCCAAGCAGTAGCCGGGATCGGGAAGGTGACTGCACCGCCATTGACCCCGGCGCCAGCATCGACGGTCGTCGTCCCGGTGCCGCCACCCGGCTGAGGCCAGCCAGTCCGAGTCCGGTGTGGTGTGTCGCCCCACGGTCACGCGCTCGTGCCAAGCTGCACGCATGGACACCGAGGTCGAGCGGCTATTCCGGCAGTCGTTGATGGACGCCCTCGCCGCCCGACGGTCGCACGGCACCGACACCCTCAGCCGCGCCGAACTCACTGAGTTCCCGCTCGGCGACCGGTCGTGGCGCCTCATCGACCAGTCTCGGGGAATCTGGAACCCGAAGAACCTCGCGGCAACGCTGTCCATCGTGTCGTCGCCGTCGGGGCCGTATGCGGACAAGGAGCTCGCGCCCGGCGTCTGGCGCTACGACTATCGCGCGGGCTCGATCGCTGGTGACAACACCAAGCTCCGCCGTGCACTTGAGCTCGAGCTCCCGGTCATCCTGCTCCGCAAGCTAGCGACGAACGTCTACCTGCCGGTCTTCCCGGTGTCGGTCATCGCCGAAGACCCGGTCGAGCGGTTCTTCACGATCGCGCTGAGCGACCTCGAGCTGCTTCGAGACCCCGCCCACCCGACGTCGACCGAGCGCCGCTACGCCGAGAGGATGGTCCGCCAACGCCTGCACCAGCCGGCCTTCCGCAGCATGGTCCTGCGTGCCTACGCGCAACGCTGCGCCGTGTGCGACCTGAAGCACCCGGAGCTGCTGGACGCCGCGCACATCGACGGGGACAGGGAAGCCGCCGGCGACGCGGTGGTCACCAACGGGCTGTCGCTGTGCAAGATCCACCACTCCGCCTACGACGCGAACCTGATGGGGATCACCCCGGACTACGGCGTGCGGATCAACAAGGCGCTGCTCCTTGAGATTGACGGACCGATGCTGCGGCACGGCCTCCAGGAGATGCACGGCCGTCCGATCGGCATCCCGAAGCGGGTCCAGGACCGGCCGGATCGTGACCGGCTCGCGCGGCGCTTCGCGCAGTTCAGCGCGTCATCCTGATCAGACCGACGGGCAGTTCGTGCCAGTCGGCGCGGCCACGACGCAGTGGCTGCCGTCGCTGCGCTGGCCGGCCTCGGGCTGGTCATCAACCAAACAATGGTTGACACAACGCTCATTGGAGCCGACTATGGTCTCTCCAGCGTTCACAAGGGGGCACGGTGGCATCCCGACCGTTACCGATGAGGGTCCGCAGGTCTGCGGCCGAGCTCGGCGAGCACTTGACCACGTGGCGCAAGCTGCAGAACCTGACCGCCGAACAGGTCGCCGAACGCGCGGGGATCACCCGTGGCACCCTGCGTCGGCTGGAGCACGGGGATCCCACCGTCGGACTCGGTGTCACGCTGGGAGTCGCGCGCGCCCTGGGCCAGCTGGACCGCCTCGTGACCGCGCTGGACCCTTACGAGACCGACCTGGGTCGTGCCCGCGCCGACGAGAAGCTCCCGGCCCGGGTGCGACCGTGAGCCCGCCGCGCACCACGGAGATCACCGTGTGGTGCGCGACCCATGGACAGGCCGTGCCGGTGGGTACCGCCTGGGTCAGCCAACGACGCGGCGCGGTGTCCACCACCTTCACCTACGACCCGGCCTGGCAGGCTGACCGCTACGCGCACGCGTTCAGTCCCGAGCTCAACGTGACCACAGCTCGTCATCACCTCGCGCGTCTGCCAGGCGCGCTGGCGGACTGCTCACCGGACCGGTGGGGCCGCACCCTGATCGACAAGCGGCTGCGCGGACAGGCACGCCTGGCCGGAGACGTCCCAGCCCAGCTCACCGAGGTCGACTACCTGCTCGGAGTCAGCGACGTGACCCGGCAGGGAGCGTTGCGCCTGACCACCGAAGTGGACGGGCCGTTCCTGGCGGAACACGCCGAGGTGCCCCAGCTCATCGAGCTACCCCGCCTGCTGCGGGCCGCCGACGCCGTCGGAGCCGATGACGACGCCATGGCCGCCGTCAAGGCGCTGCTCGATGCAGGGTCCGGGTCCCTGGGCGGGGCCCGCCCCAAGGCGTCGGTGCGAGACGGGGATCATCTGGCGATCGCGAAGTTCCCTCACCGGTCAGACGACTGGGACGTGATGGCCTGGGAGAAGACGGCCCTGGACCTCGCCGAGCGTGCAGGGATCCGCGTCCCGGTCCGGCGACTCGTCGACATCGACGCGCGCCACGCCCTGGTCCTGGACCGCTTCGACCGGACGAGCACAGGACGTGTGGAGTACATCTCGGCGATGACCCTGGTCGGCGGGCACGACGGTGGAACCTACGACTACCTCGAGGTCGCCGAGGCGTTGGCCGAGCGCGGTGTCAGCGTCGCAGCCGATCTGGCCGAGCTGTGGCGACGCATCGCGTTCTCGCTGCTGGTCAACAACACTGACGACCACCTGCGCAACCACGGCATGCTGCACCACATCAACGGGTGGCGCCTGTCCCCGGCCTTCGACGTCAATCCCAACCCCGACACGCATGCCCAGCGGGCAACCACCGTCTGCTTCGCCGCCGGCGACCGTTCGCAGAGCCTGGGCGCCCTGATCGACGGGTGCGACGAGTTCGGGCTCACACCCGCCGCTGCAGCCGCATCCCTCCGAGAGGTCGCCGCTGCCCTTGTCGGCTGGCGCGATACTGCGGCTGACAACGGCGTCACCAAGCCCGAGGTCGACCTGTTCGCCGAGTGCTTCGACGGGCTGCTCCGCGACCTACCGTGACCCCGCGGCACGTCGGCGGGGTCGACGACCGCGGGTTGACGACCGCCCGCAGCATCTCCTGGGTCACGGCATCAACAGAGAAGAGCAGCGTCCCCACGAGCCCGCGCGTGAGCAGCACCTTGTCGACGTTGCGCACGAGCCGGTCGAAGGTCGCGTCATTCACGGTCGTCCGGGAGCGGAAACGCCTCGTCCTCCCCCCGATGGGCCCCCCGACGTCGAGGCCGAGCAACCGGTGCACCCGGTCCAGGTACGTCTCGCTGCCCCGGCGCGGTACCGGTCGCGCAGGTCACCTGCTGGACCGGCAACGCCCGTGTGGCCGCGTGCGCGTTGATGTCAGCGACGGTGCCCATCTCACCGGGCCGCACGACCTGGTGCTCGTCGAGCAGGAACACCGGGGCGCACGCGACGTCGAGCAGGACGAACTGCTCGCGGTCCTGGTGCTCGCGCGCGGCGAACGCGAGCAGCTGCTTCGAGGGTGCGACGGCGGAGCCACGGAACCGGTCGGCCGCGGTCGCACCGGACGCTGGTGACAGCCGAGCACGCAGGAGCTCCTGGAGCTCGCCGCGTCGCTGGCCGGTGAACCTGCGTGCCTCGGCTGTGGCGGGTTGCGTCCACAGGTCGCGGACTGGCTCACGAGGAAGTCCCCGAGGATCTGCTCGATGGCCGTCGGTGGGCATCGACCATCGAGGCGAGCGAGTGAGCTCAGCAGCCCACGCCATGCGGCTACGCCAGGACGAATCGCCCCACGACAAACCATAGGGCTCCGACGGCGACCGCGACTGATGCGCGGCGCTGGCGAACCGGCCCCGGGGTTGCCCCCAGCGGCACTGCCACCAACGCAGCCGACAAGGCCCAGAAGAACGTACCCCGCCCCCAGTCGGGCTCCCCATAGAGGAACGGATGGATCGAAAGCCAGCCCGCTGCGCCGGCCACCAGTGCTCCGAGAGCGCCGATCAGGCTCAGCGCCGTGACGAGTGCCCACTTCTGCGACCAGGACTGCCCGGGTGAACCCGTAGCAGGTGGCTTCTCGGCGGTGATGTGCCTCTCCTTCTGCGGTACCAGGAGTCCAAGACGTGCAAGGTGCGTGGCAGGCCGTCGGCGGACTGCACCCGACTACGGATCGACACCAGTGCGCCGGCTGTTTACGGCCCGAGCGCCCCGATCGGGATCACGCTCACCCCGTCGGCACGGCGGTATCCCAGGCCCGACGGCGTGATCACGGCGAGAACCGACGGCCTGCCGACTCGGCTCGTGTCGACGCGGTCTTGGAGACGGAGCAGTCCCGCAGCGGCGGCCTCGATCTGGCCCGCGCCCAGCTTGACCTCGAACGCGCCCCAGCGGCCGTCGCCTGTCTCGACGATCGCGTCGACCTCGAGGCCTGTGCTGTCGCGATAGTGCGAGACTGCGCCGTCGTCGGCCTGGGCATAGACGCGCAGGTCACGAAGGACGAGCGACTCGAACAGAAGGCCGAAGAAGTTGAGGTCGGAGTACAGGGTGTCGGGCGTGGCGCGCAGAGCGGCTGCCGCGAGTGACGGGTCGACGAAGTGGCGCTTGGGTGACTTGCGCAGCGTGGCCGATGAACGAAGGTGCGTGGACCACGCAGGCTGATCCTCGACGACCATGAGCCGTTCGAGGACGTCAAGGTAGTCGCTCACGGTCTGGCGGTGGATCTCCTCACCGTCGTGTGCAGCATCCTTGGCAAGGGTGATGACGGATGCCTCTGTCGCGATGTTGCGGGCGAGTGAGGCGATGAGACGCCCGACCTTGATCGGGTCGCGTCGCGCGCCTGCCACGCGGGCGACATCGACCTGCTGGATGGTCGCGAGATAGTCCCTGACGGCGCGCGACGCGTCGCGGGGGGCCAGCCCCTGAAGTCCTGGCCAGCCGCCTGTCAGGACGCGCTCGATCAGGACCGTCAGGGCAAGGTCGGGCTCAGAGACGCGAATCGCCTCGCCGTCGAAAAGTGCCTGCAAGGAGACGGCGCCGGTCGAGTGGCCCGTCTCGACCAGGGACATCGGCCGCATCCTGATCCTGGCGAACCGGCCCGCCCCCGAGTGTCGAGCTGCGTCGGCTGCGGGCGTCGCCGATCCCGTCAGGATGAACTGCCCGGTCTGGTGCCTGTCGTCGACCGCGCGGCGCACGTGGTTCCACAGTGCAGGTTGTACCTGCCACTCATCGAGAAGCTGCGGTGGGATGCCGTCGAGGAGGAGCGCCGGGTCGACGGCGATCGCGAGTGGGACGCGCGGGTCGGTGTCGACGCGCAGCTCGCTCGCAGCCATCTGCCGCGCCGTCGCAGTCTTGCCGCACGCCTTCGGTCCTTCGATGACGACAGCGCCGGCGGCAGTCAGTGCGCGGCGGAGTTCGCTGTCGACAACCCGCGGCCTGTACTCCACAGTGGTCCTCTCGCAGCTCAGAG
>JAYTSH010000175.1:0-4810 GCA_043745755.1 Cellulomonas sp.
TCGACCCGAGCCCACTGCTCGTCGGTGAAGACCTCATAGCGACTCGACGACGTCATCCACACAGACTGCCGCGAGCCTCGCCCCAGATATGGGAGACACGCCCATGATGGATCCACGCGCGAGTCCACTCGCACGGGGGGAGTCTGCCATGGCAACCGCTGATCCGCCCGTCGCCTCGACGGACCCGGGCGGTCCCGGCACGGTGAACCGGGTCCGCGCGCTGGTCGTCGACGACGAGCCGGCGCTCGTGCGCGTCATCGCGGCGTATCTCGAACGTGAGGGCTTTGACGTCACGACCGCGGCGGACGGCCGTGAGGCGCTGGAGCGTGCGCGCGAGGTACGGCCCGACGTCGTGATCCTGGACGTCATGATGCCTGGGGTCGACGGGATCGAGGTGTGCCGTCAGCTGCGCACCTTCAGCGACGCATACGTCGTCATGCTCACCGCTCGGGCCGAGGAGATCGACACCCTCGTCGGCCTGTCGGTCGGCGCCGACGACTACATGACGAAGCCGTTCTCGTCCCGAGTGCTCGTGGCCCGGATCCGCTCCCTGCTGCGACGGCCGCGACACGGATCGGGCTTCGGTGAGGGGCCCGGCGCGTCCGACGCGCCGGTCACGCGCCGCTTCGGTGCCCTGCGGATCGATCCCGAGGCGCGCGAGGTGTGGCTCGACGACCGCCCGGTTGCGCTGACCCGCACCGAGTTCGACCTGCTCGAGGCGTTGTCGTCCCGGCCTCGGGCGCCGTTCACGCGCGCGCAGCTCATCGAGCGCGTCTGGGGGCCCGGCTGGTTCGGTGACGAGCGACTCGTCGACATCCATCTCGGCCACGTGCGCCGCAAGCTCGGCGACGACCACGCCGGGGACCAGTACGTGCGTACCGTGCGCGGCGTCGGCTACCGGATGGGTCCTGGATGAGCCGCGGGCGCGCGGCCCGGAGCGCACCCCTGGGGTTCACCTGGCGACTCTTCGTCTCGCTCGGCCTCGTCGTGCTCGCGTGCGGCGTGACGCTCCTCGGGGTCGCGCTGGTCGTCGCGCCACAGATCTTCCAGGCTCACCTGCGCAGTGCGCTGGGTGCGACCGTCGAGCCCGCAGTCCAGCGCCACGTCGACGAGGCGTTCGCCGACGCCGTGATCACCTCGATGGGGATCGCGCTGCCAGTCGCGCTGCTGTTGGCGTTCGCGGTGACCTGGGTGGTCGCACAGCGGCTCGGTCGTTCCGTTGCTGCGGTCGCGGCCGCGGCCGACCGGATCGCGCGGGACGATCTCGCTGTGCGCGTCGAGGTCCCGGCGGTCGGACCGGAGCTGGCCCTGCTCGCCGAGTCGTTCAACGCCATGGCAGGACGGCTGGCCGACTCCGAGACCATGCGGGCGCGTCTCATCGGGGACCTCGCGCACGAGCTGCGGACGCCGCTGGCTTCGATCGAGGCGACCGTGGAGGCCGTCGTCGACGGGGTGCTGCCCGCCGACAGCACGACACTGGCCACGCTCGTCGACCAGACGGGACGGTTGAAGCACCTCGTCGCCGACATGGCCACCGTCTCGCGGGCGGAGGAGCGGCAGCTCGACCTGCACGCGCGACCGGTCGACCTGGGTGCTCTGTCGGCGGACGCCGTGGCGGCGGCGAGTGCCCGCTATGCGGCCGCGGGTGTGCGCCTCGACGTCGAGGTCGTGGGCCCGGCGCCGCAAGTTCGCGCCGATCCGCAACGCTTGACCGAGGTGCTCGGGAACCTTCTTGACAACGCCCTGCGCCACACGCCCCGAGGGGGCGCGGTGGGTGTCGTTGTCCGCGCGGGCCCGCACGGTGCCGTTCTCGAGGTCGCCGACACCGGTGAGGGGTTCGACCCGTCCGACGGAGAGCGCATATTCGAGCGCTTCTACCGCGCCGACTCCTCGCGGACCAGGAGCACCGCGGGCAGCGGCATCGGCCTGACGATCGCCCGGGCGATCGTCGCCGCGCATGGCGGCACGCTGACGGCGACCAGTGCCGGTCACGCCACAGGTGCCACGTTCCGGGTCGAGCTTCCATGACCTCGATCGGGTGATGTCACCCAGGCCGCGGCACGCAGTTCTCAGATCGTCTGGTCCCGAGCCGATGAGAGGGCGTGGACCGATGGTGGCGGGCGTACGGGCTGGGCGGGGCGCTGGTCGTCGCGACCTACCTGGCCGTCCCCGCGGGGCTGGCGCGGGATGGTGTCTACTTCGCCGTCGGGCTGTCCAGCGTGGTCGCGATCATCATCGGTGTGCGGCGCAACCGTCCGGCCCGTCGTGCCGCCTGGTTCTGGCTCGCGACCGGCGAGCTGTGCTGGGTCGCGGGGGACACCCTGTACTCCTGGTTCAACGACATCGCGGGCGTCTCGCCCTACCCGTCGCCGGCTGACATCCTGTACCTCGCGGCATACCCGCTGCTCGCCGTGTGCTTCGCGCTCCTGATCAGGGCCTGCAGGCGCGGTCGGGACGTCGTGGGCTGGATCGACGCCGGCATCGTCGCGGTCAACCTCGGCCTGTTGGCGTGGGTGGTGCTCGCTGGCCCCATCGTGCGCTCCGGCGACGGAACGGCGTTCTCGCGAGCAGTCGGCCTGGCGTACCCGGCCGGAGACGTGCTGCTGCTCGCGATGGTCGTCCGACTCGTGATCGGCGCCGGCGCTGCATCCGTCGATGACGGAGCTCTCGGAGCGCGGCACAGAGCCGCGCACCCTGACGTCGCGGCGTCTTGCCGCACTGACGCTCGCCGTCCTGATCGCGCCGGGCACGTCGATCGTCCAGCTCGTGCTCGGTGTCCCCCTCGACGCATGGCCGGTCGCCGTCTGCTCGGTCGCCGTCTGCTCGGTCGCCGCGTTCTTCCTCGTCGTGGCGCGCATGTCGCTTGCCGGGCGGGCAATCCTGGCGTCAACCGCCCAGAGCGACCGTCTCCGGGACGACCTGACGCATCAGGCCGCTTACGACTCACTGACGGAGCTCGCGAACCGGGTCCGCGCTTTGGAGATCATCGAGGCCGCGTTGCACCGCGGTCGACGGTCGACGAGCAGCATCGGCCTGCTGTTCGTCAACCTCGACCACTTCAAGGCCGTCAACGATGCGCACGGCCATGCCGTTGGTGACGGGGTTCTGCAGGAGATGGCACGTCGGATGCGGGGCAGCGTCAGCGCCGGTGACACCGTCGGGCGGCTCGGCGGCAACGAGTTCGTCGTCGAGGCGCTCGACTCCGAAGCAGCGCTGGTGGCGCTCGCCGAGCGGCTGGTGACGGCGATCGCCGAGCCGGTGCGCGTGGGCGCTCACGACGTGGTGGTGAGCGCGAGCATCGGTGTCGCCCTCGTCCGAGACGGCAGCACCGACGCCGACCAGCTGCTGCGCGGTGCCGATGCGGCCTTGCACCGGGCGAAGGCGGCCGGCCGTGGTCGCGCTGAGCTGTTCGACGAGGGCCTGCGCCGCGAGCTCCAGGAGCGGGCCCTGCTCGAGTCGGCGCTGCGCACAGGCCTGACCGACCACGATCTCGAGCTCTACTACCAGCCGATCGTTGAGGTCGCCACGGGTCGTGTGGACGGGTACGAGGCGCTCGTGCGGTGGCAGCGACCGGGTTACGGACTCGTCCCGCCCGATGACTTCATCCCCACCGCCGAGCTGTCGGACCTGATCTGCGACGTGGGTCGCTGGGTGTTGGGCGAGGCAACACGTCAGCTGGCCGCCTGGATCGGGGAGTGGCCCGACGTGTGCGCGGCGATGACGGTCGCGGTGAACATCTCCGGTCGCCACCTCGCGAGCGCGAGCATCGTCGCAGACGTCGCGGCGGCCCTCGCTGCGGCCGGACTGGCGGCCGATCGCCGTGTCCTGGAGATCACCGAGACGGTGCTGGTCGACCAGCCGACCGCAGACGCGCACATGAGCGCGCTCCGTGAGCTTGGGGTCGCCGTGAGCATCGACGACTTCGGGACCGGCTACACGTCGATAGGCCAGCTGCAGCACCTGTCGGTGGACGTCCTCAAGATCGACCGGAGTCTGGTCGAGTCGTCGACATCCGGCGCAATCGAGCTCGTCCGGCTGGTGATCCACGCCGCGCACGCCTTCGGCTTGACCGTGGTAGCCGAGGGGGTCGAGAGCGAGGCACAGCTCAGCTCCCTCAGGTTGGCGGGCTGCGACACCGCCCAGGGCTACCTCTTCGCGCGCCCGGCGCCCGCGCCCGTGGTCGCCCGCCTGTTGGCGGAGCGCGCCACGTCGACCGACCTGGAGCCCCAGGTGTCCTAGGCGGGACAGGTGCGGCCGATCCGCACCCGCCAGACCTCGGGACCCTGCTCGAGCTACGGACGCTGGTCGCGATGCGGATCACCCCCTCGGTGATCGAGGTGCAGGCGGGCACCCGGCTCGTCCTCGACGCCACGAACACCGACGCGATGCGCCACGACCTGGTGCTCGCCACCGGACAGCAGCGGGGCACGGCCTTCCACGTCGTCGGTGCGCAGCTCCACATCGTGTCCGCCGAGGGTGCCTATCGGCTCGAGGCTGCGAACGCCGAGCAGGGTGCATCGCAGGTGATGGATCTCGCGGCGGCGAGCAGGGGAGGTCGTCCAGCTCGTACGTCCAGAGCCCGGTCGCTACCCGTTCGGCGACCATGCCGTCGTCGACAGCGCTAAGGCGTGATGGTGAGCGCCTGGTCGCCGTACGTCGGCTGCCAGTCGGGGTTGGTCTTGGAGAACGTCGACGGCTCGATGACCTGCGCGGCTGTCACCCAGTCGATGAGCAGCCGGCGGAACTCCAGCTGCTTGTTGTAGACGACCGGTGCGGTCGTGACGTTCGGGAAGTTCCCGCCGCCCGACTG
>JAYTSH010000176.1:0-3287 GCA_043745755.1 Cellulomonas sp.
GTCGACCAGCCGCCTCGAGGCGCTCGCGACGGGGGGTGCGCTCGACAGCCTGGGTGCGACGCGTCGCGAGGCGCTGTGGGCCGCGGGGGCGCTCGCGCAGGAGGGCCCCGACACGTTGCCGGGTGTGTCGGTCGGGGTCAGCGCCCCCATGCTCCCCGGCATGAGCGACGTCGAGCTCGCGGTCGCGGACGTGTGGGCGACGGGCATCTCGGCCGACTCCTATCCCACGCAGCATGTCCGTGCCGGGCTCGACGCCGCCGGGGTCCTGCGCGTCGAGCAGGTGTACCGGCACGACGCGGGCCGGCGGGTTGCGGTCGCCGGAGTGGTCACGCACCGACAGCGTCCCGGGACCGCGGGCGGGGTCACGTTCCTGTCGCTCGAGGACGAGACGGGTCTCCTCAACGTGATCTGCACGACGGGCCTGTGGCAGCGGTTCCGCAAGGTGGCCCGCACGTCGCCGGCCCTCGTCGTGCGCGGGCGGGTCGAGCGGGCCGACGGTGCGACGAACCTGCTCGCGGAGCACCTGGCCCCGCTCTCGCTGCGGGTCCGGGCGACGTCGCGGGACTTCCGCTGAGCCGTCCCTGGCCTACTCGGCGTCGACGGACGTCGCGGGCTCGGGGTACTCGACGTCCTCCTCCGACTCGCCTTCTTGCTCCTCGTCCATCGGCGGGTCTATCCGCCGCAGCTTGGAGAAGACTGCCCAGGCGACCGCGACGAGCGGCACGGCGATCACAGCACCGAGGATGCCCGCGGTCAACGTCCCGGCGGCGACGACGATCGCGATGACGACCGGGTGCAGCGAGACCTGCCGGCCCATGACGAGCGGTTGCAGGACGTGCCCCTCGAACTGACCGATGAGCGCGATGCAGATCCCGACGATGCCGGCCGAGATCGGGCCGTTGGCGGCGAGAGCAACGATCATCGCGACGACCATCGCCGCCGGTGCGCCGACGAGCGGGATGAACGCGCCGATGAGGACCAGGACGGCGAGCGGTGCGGCCAGCGGAACCCCGATGATCGACAACGCGATGAACGCGAGGAAGCCGTCCGTCGTGGCGATGATGACGGTTCCGCGGGTGTACCCAGAGAACGTGTACCAGCCGGCGCCCGCGGCGACCTGCCAGTTCTCGCGCACGCGCACCGGGAGCTGGTTGAGGAACCACGTCCACAGCTCATGCCCCCGGGCGAGGAAGAACACGGTGCAGAAGACCGCCAGGGCGAGCGCGGTGAACACCTGGACCACGGACCCGGCACTGGCTGCGGCCTGGCTCGCTAGGTCACCGGCATGCTGCTGCACCCACGCCCGGCCGGTGTCGATCCACTGGGCGATCTGCGCGTTGGTGATCGTGAACGGCAGCTGGCCGTTCTCCAGGAACTTCGTGATCTCGCCGATGCCGTTGCCGAACTGCTTGGACAGGGCCTCCCACTGGCTCGCGACCGAGTACCCGACGTACGTGAGCAGGCCCGCGAAGATGAGGATGCCGCCCAGGAGTGCGACGGCGGTCGCGAGCCCGCGCGGCATCACCCGCGAGAAGAGGTCGACGACGGGACGCAGCACCGCGGCGAATACGAACGCGATGAACACCGCGATGAAGAGCAGCTGAACGCGCGAGGTCGCGTAGAACACGACGGCGATCGCGGCGGCGACGACGAGCAGCCGCCACGACACACCGGCCATCTCACGCAGCCACTTCGGGGCGGTCTGCTCGTACCCGACGACCGACGGGTTGCGTCGCGCGCCGGCGACCTTCCTGGCCGCCGGACTGGCTCCCACCAGGTGCCGCAGCGATGCCGCCGACCTGTCGCCCTGGTTGTCCTGATCCGTCATGGTGGCAAGTCTGCCCTGTCGCCCGAATTCCTGTCCGGCAGCGACACCGTGCTACCTTTACCGCCGCACCTGACAGGTCGACAGGGCAGTGCTGAGCACTGCTTGCCCGACTGGTCTGGTCCACCCGTCCGGGTGGCGGAATGGCAGACGCGCTAGCTTGAGGTGCTAGTGCCCGAAAGGGCGTGGGGGTTCAAGTCCCCCTCCGGACACTCGTTGAGACAGCGACGAATGTGCCCCTGAACTGCGGAGACGCAAGTCGGGGGCACTTTTCGTTGCTCGTTGTGCCTCCGGTGTCGGCGTGCGGGACCGTTGAGCCTGGATCCACCGGCCCAGTTTCGGTGGGGGGTCTGATCTGGCTCGGCGCATCACAGTGGGGCCAAATGGGCTTGTCATTCTCACCTTCTCGACGATCGCGTGGTCGCGGTGGGTGGCCTCGGCCGCGAGCATCTGCTCGCGGGAGTCGGTGAAGACCGCGTGGTGGCGCCAGACCGAGAACAGCTCGTCCTGGCCGGTCGGGACGGTCTTGGGGTTCAGGCGTTTGACGCGGCGCACGTTCAGGCGGGCGCTGATGTGGTCGGCCTGGATACGGGAGGTGAACGCGGTGAATCCGATCTCGGCGACCTGCGCGTCGGACACCCAGCGTTGCTCGTCCTGGTCCCAGATCGCGTGCGGGTAGGTGATGCCCACCCAGGCGTCGTCGGGGATCTGGGTGATTGCCCTGGTTACGGCCGCGTCCAGGCGGGCGGTGATGGAGAACCGGGCCCCAGCGGTGCGGGCCGCGGCGATCACGTCGTGGTTGTAGTACGCCGAGTCGGCCCGAACAGTGACCTGCCCGGTCGCGCCTGCCTTGCGCGCGGTGACCAGCGCGTCGGCGACCAACCGGGCGGCGCCCTTGGCGGAGTTCGTCGAACCCTTGCGCAGCCTCGTGGCGGCGATCACCGGCGCCGCCAGCGGGGTCGAGACGATCGCGAGCAGCGCGTTCAGGCCCTTGCCCCCCGAGTACCCGTACCCGGCGCCCTGCTTGGCATACCCGTACGTGGCCTTGACCGCGAGAGTCGACGTCGACGAACGCGACCTGGGCGGCGCCGGGCAGCAGCGGGGTCCGCCCGGCCAGGTTCACCAGCACCCGTGACGCGACCGCGTCCAGCTGGCGAACATGGCCGAAGGTGAACGCCCGCAGGAACGTCCCCAACGTCGAGGGCGCCCGCCCTGCGGTGAACACCCGGCCCATCCCGCCGTGGCGCAGGAGGTCCCTTGCATCGATGGTGTCCGCCCCGGCGACCATCCCCGCGACCAGCGCGGCGACCTTCACGCCCGGGTTCGACCCGGGTGAGCCCGGGACCCGCACATGGGTCGCGGTCAGGTCGTGCAGACCGGCCCGCTCGGCCAAGGTCATGATCGGGATCAGGCCCGCGCACGACACGAGGTTCGGGTCATCGAAAGCTGCTGCGGCGTTGTG
>JAYTSH010000177.1:0-2362 GCA_043745755.1 Cellulomonas sp.
GGCGACGCGATCGTCGCGGACGCCGAGCACCTGCGGGCGACCGTCTACGGCGGCCGGCAGTGGTCGACCCTCGGCCAGTCGTACGGCGGCTTCTTGACCCTCGTGTACCTGTCCGCGCACCCCGAGGCGCTGACCGCGTGCTTCATGACCGGCGGACTGCCCGGCACGACCGCGACCGCCGAGGAGGTGTACCGCCGCACGTACCCGCGCCAGGCGGCGCGCAACCGCGAGCTCGCGCGGCTGCACCCCTCGGACGTCGACGCCCTGGACCGCCTCGCTGACCGGCTCGCGGTCGGGGACGTCACCCTGCCGACCGGCGAACCGTTCAGCGTGCGACGCCTGCAGATGCTCGGCATGCCGTTCGGCATGAGCACGGGCATCGACGCCCTGCACTGGCTGCTCGACACCGCGTTCGACGACGCCACCGACGACCCGTCGTCGGGGTTCTGCGCCGCCGTCGCGCACGAGACCGCGTTCGAGGCGAACCCGCTGTACGCCGTCCTGCAGGAGGTCATCTACCACCAGGGCGACCGCGCGGGCGGGTGGGCGGCCCAGGCCGAGCACGACCGGTGGCCGTCGTTCGCGGTCGGAGCCCGGCCGCTGCAGCTCACCGGCGAGGCGATCTTCCCGTGGATGTACGCCGAGCACCGCGCGCTGCAGCCGTTCGCCGCGGCGGCCGACGTGCTCGCCGCACGCACGTCCTGGCCCGTGCTGTATGACGCCGCCCGGCTGGCTGCCAACGACGTGCCCGTCGCGGCCGTGCAGTACTACGACGACCCGTACGTCGACCTCGACCTCGCGCTCGGCTCGGCCGCCGGGATCGGGAACGCGCAGGTCTGGGTGACCAACGAGTACCTGCACGACGCGCTGCGCGTCGCGGGTGACGTCATCCTGCCGCGGCTGATCGACCTGGCTGCGGGGACCTGGTCCGTGACCGGCCGGTAGGGCGACCGTGCCCGAAGGTCATACCGTCCACCGCATCGCGCGACAGCTCGAGCGCGACCTCGTCGGTCACCGGCTGACCGTCACGTCCCCACAGGGACGGTTCGCGGCGGGCGCCGCACGCCTCGACGGGCGCGTGCTCGTGGGGTCGCGCGCGGTCGGCAAGCAGCTGTTCCTCACGGTCGAGGGCGGCGACGTGCTGCGCGTGCACCTCGGCCTGTACGGCGCCTGGGACTTCTTCGGGCGCATCTCGCCATTGACCGAGGGTGGCGTCGCGTTCGGCAGCATGGGCGCGCCGCGACTGCGCCGGGCCGTGCGGATGGGTGAGGGGGAGCTCGACCTGTCGGGGCGCACTCACGGCTCGGATCCAGGCGCGTTCCCGCCGCCGCCTGTCGGGCAGGTGCGGGTCCGGATCGCGACCGAGGCGAGCGTCGCCGACCTGCGGGGGCCGACGGCGTGCGAGGTGCTCGATCCGTCGGCCGCGCAGGTCGCGGTCGCGAGACTGGGCCCCGATCCCGCGGCCGAGGCGGACCTCGCCGCCGCGGGCGACGTGGTCGTGCGCCGGCTCACGACCCGTGCGACGCCCGTCGGGCAGCTCCTCATGGACCAGTCGCTCGTCGCCGGGATCGGGAACATCTACCGCGCGGAGCTGCTCTTCCGTGCGCGGCTCGACCCGTGGACCCCCGGTCGTCGCGTCCCGACCGACCTGGCCCGCGCACTGTGGCAGGACTGGGCGACACTGCTCGACGACGGCATCGCCACCGGCGTCATGCTCACGCGCGAGGACCTGGACGCAGCGGGCCGCGCGGTGGCGCTCGTCGACCGCGACGAACGGCACTGGGTCTACGGGCGCGCCGGTCGACCGTGCCGCGTGTGCGGGCGCCCGGTGCTCGTCGAGGTGATGGCCGCGCGCAAGCTCTACCGCTGCACCGGGTGCCAGCTCGCGCCGTGAGCGTGCTGCGGTCGACCCGCAGACGGCGGCGTCGGCATCACGCGCGGGACCTACGCCGGGGGCTCCGGGGCGGCGTCGAGGGCTGCACGGATGCTCGCCGTCCACGCGCCGCCGTTGTCGATCACGAAGCAGAACTCGTTGTCCTCGAGATCGGCCAGCACGACGTAGCCGTCGCCGCTCGCGTCGACCTCGGGCTCCCGCAGCGCGCGCGCCCCGAGCGCGACCGCCTGCGTGACGGCCGCGGCGGCGTCCGCCACCTGGACGTCGAGGTGCAGGCGGTTCTTGGGCGAGGACCTGGGCTCGGGGACTCGCTGGAATGCGATCAGGAGTGGCTCCGCGTCGACCACGGCCCAGGACGCGTCACGCACCGCCCATCGAACCTCGAGCATGTCGCCCCAGAACTGCGCGAGCGCAGCGGGGTCGGCACAGTCCACGACGATCTCCTGCAGGCGCGGTCTCATGGGAGAC
>JAYTSH010000178.1:0-2596 GCA_043745755.1 Cellulomonas sp.
GTCGGGTCAGGTCGGGTTGCAGCGCGCCGCGAGGGTCGCGAGCGAGCCGACGTCGGGCCGCCACGGCTCGAGGTTCCAGGTCGGCTTGTCGGCGGCGCCAAGCGCGTGGCACAGGAACTGGTCGTGCATCCCGGTCGTGCCGGCCTCGGGCGCGAGCGCGACGACGGCTGCCCAGGTTGCGCTCTGGGCGGCGAGCCCGCCGGCGCGCGCCCACAGGGTCGGGTCGACCGCGAGCGACCGGCCCCCCTCGCGCACGCCCCACGTGGCGCTCACCAGCACGGCCGTGCCGAGCCACACGGTCACCGCGCCCGACGCGCCTGGCGTGCTGCCGATCAGCGTGGGGGCGACGACGACGCGCAGCCCCGTGGCGCCCGCCGTCGCGAACTGTGCCCGCACGAGCGTCCCGTCCTCCGTCGTCGCCGTCGGGCTCGCGAGCCCACCGGCGAACGCCCCCGCGGCGTCGCGCACGACGGCTGACCCGTCGAGCTGCACCTCGAACGTCCTGCCCGGCGCGGCTGTGAGCTCGGCGGCGTCTGCGGGGAGGTCGCCCGGGAGCGGGATGCTCGCCTGCACCGACCCGTCGGGCTGAGCGGTGATGGTGGGCCGATCGGCCCGGAGGGTGAGCGTGAGTGCGCCCGACGTGAACGCTGCCGTGCCGCCTGGCGCGGTGCCGCCGCGCGCGACGGCGGACGCCGAGGGTGACGCGGTGGCCCTCGCCGCGCTCTCGCTCGCGTGCGACGCGGTCGGCGACGGGCTCGAGCTGCCGGTCGCCATGCAGCCGGTGAGCAGCGCGCTGACCAGGGCGGCGACCAGCGCACCGTGTCGCGCACCGATCTGGGGACTGCGTCGAGCCCCGGTGCCGCAGGTCCTCCCGCCTGTCGTCTGCACCCACGAACCGTAGCGACTCGGACAGCGCGCGGACCGGCACCCGCTCCATGCCATGCCGCTCGCACGCTGGCCTCGCGACCAGCTCGTCCGGTGGGCGGGCGCGGACGCCCCGACGGTGCGACCGCCGGTAACCTTGAGGTGGCTGTCGACGGACGCCGTGCACGCCAGCCCCTGCCTGAGGGAACCGATGACCACCGAGCCTCGCACCGCCCCCGCTGCTCCCGCTTCCCCGCCGTCGGGGCACGCCTCCGACACCGTGGACAACGCCGCGGCGACCCCCGACCTCGACCAGCCGTTCGCTGCGCTCGGTCTCAAGCCCGACGAGTACCAGCGCATCCGCGACATCCTCGGGCGTCGACCCACGGCCGCCGAGCTCGCGATGTACTCCGTCATGTGGTCGGAGCACTGCTCGTACAAGTCGAGCAAGATCCACCTGAGCCAGTTCGGCGACAAGACGACCGACGAGATGAAGAAGCACCTGCTCGTCGGCATCGGCGAGAACGCGGGCGTCGTCGACATCGGTGACGGCTGGGCGGTCACGTTCAAGGTCGAGTCGCACAACCACCCGAGCTACGTCGAGCCGTACCAGGGTGCGGCGACGGGCGTCGGCGGGATCGTCCGCGACATCATCTCGATGGGCGCTCGTCCGGTCGCGGTCATGGACCAGCTGCGGTTCGGCGCGATCGACCACCCCGACACCGCGCGCGTCGTGCACGGCGTGGTCGCGGGCGTCGGCGGCTACGGCAACTCCCTCGGGCTGCCGAACATCGGCGGCGAGCTCGTGTTCGACGCGTCGTACCAGGGCAACCCGCTGGTCAACGCGCTGTGCCTGGGCGTGCTGCGCCACGAGGACATCCACCTCGCGAACGCGTCGGGCATCGGCAACAAGATCGTCCTGTTCGGGGCCCGGACGGGCGGCGACGGCATCGGCGGCGCCTCGATCCTCGCGAGCGAGACGTTCGACGACGCGAAGCCCTCCAAGCGCCCGAGCGTCCAGGTCGGCGACCCGTTCATGGAGAAGGTCCTCATCGAGTGCTGCCTCGAGCTGTTCGCGGCGCGCGTCGTCGAGGGTATCCAGGACCTGGGCGCGGCCGGCATCTCGTGTGCGACGAGCGAGCTCGCGTCCAACGGTGACGGCGGCATGGAGGTCGACCTCGAGACGGTCCTGCTCCGCGACCCGACCCTGACGGCCGGCGAGATCCTCATGTCCGAGTCGCAGGAACGCATGATGGCGGTCGTCACGCCCGACAAGCTCGACGCGTTCCTCGCGATCACCACGAAGTGGGACGTCGAGTCGGCGGTCATCGGCGAGGTCACCGGCACGGGCCGCCTCGTCATCCACCACCACGGCGAGAAGATCGTGGACGTCGACCCCAAGACCGTCGCGCACGAGGGCCCGGTCTACGACCGTCCGTACGCACGACCGGCCTGGCAGGACGGCCTCAACGCGGACACCATCTCGGGGCCCGACGGCGCCAGCCGGGCCACCCGTCCGGGGACGGCCGACGAGCTCCGCGCGACGGTACTGCGCCTGCTGGCGTCGCCGAACCTCTCGTCGAAGTCGTGGGTCACCGACCAGTACGACCGGTACGTGCAGGGCAACACCGCGCTCGCCCACCCCGACGACGGCGGCATCGTGCGCGTCGACGAGACCACGGGCCTCGGAGTGGCGCTGGCGACCGACGCGAACGGTCGCTACGCCAAGCTC
>JAYTSH010000179.1:0-5902 GCA_043745755.1 Cellulomonas sp.
CGGGTACTGCTTCCAGATCGACATGGCGTGGCGCGTCCAGCGCGCCGGAGGCCGCACCGTGGAAGTCCCGATCACGTTCGTCGAGCGCGTGCACGGCCAATCGAAGATGAGCCACTCCATCGTCGCCGAGGCGCTCTTGAACGTCACAGGGTGGGGCATCCAGGAGCGTGCGCGACAGGTGCGAGCGCTCCTGCGCCGCGGCTGATTCGGCACGACCCGTTCGCGCGCCCGGTGGCGGACGATGCGTCGCAGCGAAGCGGCTGAACGCCCGGCGCCGGACAGCACGACGGCCGCCGTCCCGCAGGGGTCGGCGACCGTCGTTCTGTGTGGTCGCGGCTAGTGCGCTGCGACCACCCCGATCTCATGCGCTCCGGCGCAGCTTGCCGGCGCGGAGCAGGTCGAGCCGCTCGTCGAGGAGCTCCTCGAGCTCCTTGACAGTCCGACGCTCCAGGAGCATGTCCCAGTGCGTGCGCGGGGCCTTGCCCGCCTTGGGCTCCGGCTTGGACGCGTCCCGGAGGAGCGCCTCCTCACCGCAGCGGCACTCCCAGGTGACCGGTACGTCCGCCTCGACCGAGAACGGCAGGATGATCGTGTGTCCGTTGGGGCAGTCGTAGTGAGCCTGAAGACGAGGGGCGAACTCGACGCCCTCTTCCGTCTCCATGCTGTGGGAACCGATGCGCATTCCGCGCAGTGAACGGTTCGACATGTGGGACCTCCGTGCGTTGCCGTGCCGTGGGGCGTCGTTCGCCGCCATCTGACGTCTCGGTGTGAATCGCCTGCCGTGCGGTTCCCGAGCAGTTGCTTCCAGGAGGGTCAACGACCAGGCCGCCCTCAATGTTCCAGTGTGGCGTGAAGGTCTCGTGAACGCGCGGTGGGCGACCCCCGGTAGAACGTCACCACGAGGTCCTCAGGATCTGGGCGCGGTCACGTCCGATCGCGGCCTCGGCCCGGATCCTGACAACCTCCCGCTCGGCGCTGACCTGCAGCGCGGCCGACCAGCCGGCCTCGAACTCGCCGAGGTCGCCGCCGCCGCGCCGCACGTACCCCACCACGACAGATCCCCCCGGCGCGTCGTGCTCGAGGACCGATGCCAGGACGTGCGCGAGATTGGCGGACACCACGGCGTCCGGCACGATCGGCACCTCGGCGATCGGCAGGACGACGGGGAGGACCCGGTCGGTGGCATCGAGCACCAGGAACCACAACGCGGGCGGTCCGTCGCGCTCAGGGCCGACGACCCGCAGCAGCACGTCGAGGGCGTCCCGGCCGTCCTCGAGGATCCGGCCGGTCACCGCCGGGGCGTCGTCATCCGTCCCGTTGCCGCCGTCGAGCCGCGGTTCGTCCGCAAGGTCACCCTCGGGGTCGGCTGACCGGAACCGGTCTGCACCCCCGCTGTCATCATTGTCGGCTGCCGTGTCGCTGTCCGCCATCGAGTGGCGCGTCACATCGTGGTCCATGGCGCCACAGTCGCGCACCGAGGGCCCCGTGGGCGGCCCGCCTGTGCCGAAGGTGGGCGAACCGAGGTCGGGTCGGGCTGTGGGCGGCCCGGCTATGCGGAAGGCGTCCGCGGCTGGGACAGCACGACGCCGTCGGTGAACATGATCCCGTCGCTGAACCGGGCCTCGACACGCCCGCCGCCGAACTGCTCGGCGTACAGCCGCGCGTAGAGCCCGTCTGCGACCTGCACGAGCTCGTCGTGCGTGCCGCGCTCGACAACCTGGCCGTCGTCCACGACGAAGATCACGTCCGCGTGCCGGATCGTCGAGAGCCGGTGAGCGATCGCCAGGGTCGTGCGCTGGTCGACCGCGCGCGCCAGCGCGGACTGGACGAGCCGCTCGGATGACGAGTCGAGCGCTGACGTCGCCTCGTCCAGGATGAGGATCCGGGGGTTCTTCAGCAGGACGCGCGCAATCGCGATGCGCTGCTTCTCGCCGCCCGAGAGCCGGTAGCCGCGTTCACCGACGAGGGTGCGGTAGCCGTTCTCGAACGCCTCGATCCGGTCGTGGATGTTCGCGGAACGGCAGGCCTCGACCAGCTCGTCATCCGTCGCGTCGGGACGCGCGTACCGCAGGTTGTCGGCGATCGACGCGTGAAAGAGGTACGGGTCCTGGGTCACCATCCCGATCGCGTCGGCAAGGCTCGACAGGGTCAGGTCCCGCACGTCGTGGCCGTCGACGAGCACCGCACCTCGGTCGATCTCGTACAGGCGTGGTACGAGATAGCTCAGCGTGGTCTTGCCGGCACCGGACGGACCCACGAAGGCGGCGAGCTGGCCGGGCTCGACCGTGAGCGAGACGCCGCGGACCGCCCACGAGCGCGCCCGCGCGGGTCGCTCGGTGGGTTCGGGGACGGGTTCGATGCGCCGCGTCGGCGTCGCAACACCGAGCGGGGCGCTGTGCCTGCCGCTCCACCGGCCCGGCAGCGGGGCCGGTTGGACGAGCCGTGGGGGAGCGGGATAGCGGAACCACACGTCCAGGAGCTCGATCCGCCCGGCTTCGCCTGCGGGTGCCAGCACCAAGGCGTCCGACCGGTCCGTGATCGCCGGCATCAGGTCGAGGTACTCGAAGATGCGCCGGAAGAGCGCGAGCGACGTCTGCACGTCGAGGGCGATCCGCATGAGAGAGATCACCGGCATGAGCAGGCGGGCCTGCAGCGTCGAGAAGGCGACGAGTGTCCCCGCCGTGAGGACGCCGCCGCCGAACGAGCCCGTCATCATCGACCCGGCGACGAGATAGACGAGCGCGGGCGTGACGGCCATGAACGCAGTGACAACGCCGAAGAAGCCCTGCCCGGCCATCGCCTGGCGCACCTGGAGGTCGACCTGGCGGTCGTTCTCTGCGCGGTAGCGGGCGATCTCCGCGTCGGAACGGTTGAACACCTTGGTCAGCAGGACCCCGCTCACGCTGAGGGCCTCTTCGGTGATCGCCGTCATGTCAGACAACGACTCCTGCGTGGCACGCGCGATCGCCTGGCGTCGAGCGCCGACGCGCCGCTGCAGCACGATGAAGAGCGGCATCAGCGCCACCGCGACGAGCGTCAGCTGCCAGCTGAGCAGCAGCATCGCGACGGTGGAGGCGAGCACGGTGACGGTGTTCGAGAGGATCGACGAGGCGGTCGTCGTCAGGACCGAGCGGACGCCGCCGACGTCGTTCGCGAGCCTCGACTGGATCGACCCGGTCTTCGTCGCGGTGAAGAATGCGAGCTCCATGCGTTCGAGATGCTCGAAGAGCCGGCCCCGCAGGTCTGCCATCGCAAGGTTGCCGACCTTGGTCGTCAGGAACGTCTGCCCGACGCCGATCGCCGCGCTGAGCAGCGGGATGACGATCATCGCCGCGACCAGGATCGCGAGCAGCCGCAGGTGCACCCCGGAGCCGTCCGCTGGGAACAGCGCGTCGTCGAAGACGCGCTGGGTGAGGAACGGTGTGACGATGCCGAGCAGCGAGGCGACGACGATCGAGAGCGCGACGAGGTTCAAGGCGCCGCGGTACGGCGAGAGCAACTCCCAGATCCGGCGCAGGATCGGGTCGGCCGGAGCCGTGCCCCGAGCTGGCACGTCCGAGGTGGTCGGGGTCGACGTCATGCGGACAGTCTCGCCCGTGCTCGCACGTGCCCGCGAACTTGTGGTGGGTCAGGCGAGCTGGGTGACGACGCCTCGGGCGATGGATCGTCGCATCCGGACGAGCAGGATCCGGCCGGGTGCAGCGCGACGAGCCCTGCACCGACCACGATCCCGACGGCGAGGCTTGCGAACCGGTAGCTGACAGCGGCGGCCATGGACCAGCTGGGGTGGCCCATGGACGCTGCGGTCGCGCTGTCCACGGCAGCGAGCAAAGCGAGTCTGCGGCGCCCTGCGTGCCGGCGCACGTTGCTCTCCTCGGGGGCACAGCGGGGCTACGTCCCCAAGGGGACAGGTTGGGGGAGCTCTGCTATTTTACCAGTAAACTATCAAGGCGGCGGGGGATATGACGAGTGACATACCGCAGGGGACCAGCGTCGATGGCCTCGGCGACGATCCACGGGACTGGAGCGACCGCACGCAGGCGCGGTGGGCCGAGCTCCGACCTGAGCTCGACGTCGAACCCATGGGTGTCGTGGGACGTCTGCTGCGGGCGGCGCAGCTGGTCATGGCGCGCTGCGAGGCCTACCTCGAGCCGTTCGACCTCAGCCGCGCGGAGTTCGACATCGTCTCGGCGCTGTGCCGCAGTGTCGGCCCGATCAGTCCGGGCGAGCTCACCCGGCAGCTCAGGTTCACCGGTCCAGCCACCACGAAGCGTCTGAGGCGTCTGGAGCGAGCCGGCTGGATCGCTCGCAGCGTGAATCCGGACGACGCACGTGGATTCCTGATCGTCGCGACGGACGACGGTGCGCGCCGGTTCGGCGAGCTGCTGCCGGGATGTCTCGAGCTCGAGGCGTCGCTCGTGAGTGTTCTGGACGGCGCCGAACGCACTGCGCTGGCCGCGTCGCTGCGCCGGATGCTCGTGGACTGGGACGCTTGATCTGGAGCGGCTGACGAGAAACCTGCCAGACAGGCTCGAGCCCTCTCACGGCCCACTCGTTCAGCAGCCTTCAACGCCGATAATGGACATTATGACAATCCAGCGGTCGAGAGTCCGCGGCGGACACGCGAGCAGCACCCCGGGGCCCGTCCCCCCCCAGGGCTGCTCCGCCCGGGTTCCCCACGGTCGCAGCCAGTTGGCCGACGTCGACGTCGTCAGCGCAGGTCGAAATACTCGCGGTGGATGTGCCCGGCGCCGACCCCGGCCCTGCGAAACTGCGACTGGAACGCGCCCAGCATTCCCGCCGGGCCGCACATGAACACCGACAGCCCTCGGGGGTCGCCGCCCGCGTCCGCCAGAACCCGCTCGGGCGTCAGACGTCCCTCGATGCCCGTGTCGACGATGTGCACGTGGAGAGCGCTGTGACGCTGGGCGATCGCACGGATCTCGTCCCCGAAGGGCGCGGCGCCCTTGACCGTGTAGAAGAAGTCGACACGGTGTACCAGGTCGCCGTCGGCGGCAGACCGGAGCCAGCTGAGGAACGGCGCGATCCCCACGCCGGCAGCGATCCACACCTGCCGCTGCGTCCCGCGGCGGTGATCGAACCGTCCGTGGGCGCCACCGATCACCGCAGGCATGCCAGGCTCGATGAGCCCAGGGATGCTCGACGTGAAGTCGCCGAGCGCCTTCACCGTGACCCGGACCACGTCCTCGTGCGGTGCGCTCGAGATCGTGAAGGGATGCCGGTGCCAGCCGTCCTTGCCCTCCAGGTACAGGAGTGCGAACTGGCCGGGCACGAAGTCGAACCGTCGGCCGAGCGGGCGCAGGGCAATCTCGTAGAGGCCGGCGCTGATCGGCCGGACGCCGTCCACCTGGTAGTCGTGCAGCGGCACGAAGTAGCGGGCCAACAGCTCTCGGTAGACGTAGAACGCGAGGCCGATGCCGCCGACAGCGACGTAGCTCCACCGGAGGACCGTGGAGTGGAACGCCGTTCCGTCGAGCAGTCCGTGGGCGAACCCTGCCGCAAGGAACAGACCCGTCGTCCGGTGCAGGGAGCGCCACCGGGCGTAGCCGCCGAACACGCTGCGAATCGCACGCACCCATGACACGTCGCGGACCGCGAGCACCGCTCCACGCACGGGCGCCGGGGCGATCGACTGCCAGCGCGGCAGGATCGCCCACCCAGCCAGCGCGATCAGGCCGACGATTCCGGCCACACCCAGCGCCGGGCCGACGCCACTCGGATCGGGGTTCGATGCCAGCGCCACGTGCGGCGCCAGCAGGACCAGCCCCGCGATCATCACCCGGCGGTGCCAGATCGCGGCACGATCGATCCCGTCGAACCACGGCTCGACCCACGGCAACGTGCTGATCAGGACGAGCCCGATCGACATCAGCAGCACAGC
>JAYTSH010000180.1:0-5813 GCA_043745755.1 Cellulomonas sp.
ACTCGAAGAAGTTCCCGCCCAAGGCCCTCGCCGCGAAGATCTCGGCGCTCAAGGACGAGCTGGTCGACCCCGAGACGTTCGCGGCGACGGCGAGCAGCGACACGAGCTCCTTCGAGTCGGTGCTCGCGCAGGTCTACGTGCGCTACCAGGCGCGGCTCCGCCAGGCCCACGCGCTCGACTTCGACGACCTCATCATGACGACCGTGCACCTGCTGCAGGCGTTCCCCGCCGTCGCGGAGCACTACCGGCGGCGGTTCCGGCACGTGCTCGTCGACGAGTACCAGGACACCAACCACGCGCAGTACACGCTGGTTCGCGAGCTCGCTGGGGTCGGTGCACGGCGCCGCGCGCAGGGCGACGACGCACCCGACGACGGCCCGCGCGGAGAGCTCACGGTCGTCGGAGACGCCGACCAGTCGATCTACGCGTTCCGCGGCGCAACCATCCGCAACATCCTCGAGTTCGAGGCCGACTACCCCGACGCGCGCACGATCTTGCTGGAGCAGAACTACCGCTCGACGCAGAACATCCTCTCGGCGGCGAACGCGGTGATCTCCCGCAACTCGGGCCGCAGTCCGAAGCGGCTGTGGACCGACTCCGGGGCGGGTGCGCAGATCGTCGCGTACGTCGCGGACAACGAGCACGAGGAGGCACGGTTCGTCGCCGAGGAGATCGATCGGCTGGGCGACTCCGACGGCGTGCGTCCGGGTGACGTCGCGGTGTTCTACCGCGCGAACGCGCAGTCCCGCGCGCTGGAGGAGGTGCTGATCCGGGTCGGCCTGCCCTACAAGGTGGTCGGCGGGACGCGGTTCTACGAGCGGCGCGAGATCAAGGATGCGGTCGCCTACCTGCGGGCGATCGCGAACCCGGACGACGACGTCAACCTGCGCCGCATCCTCAACGTCCCCAAGCGCGGCCTGGGCGACCGTTCGGAGGCCATGGTCGCGGCGTTCGCCGAGCGCGAGCGCATCTCGTTCGGTTCGGCGCTCGGGCGCCTCGACGAGGTGCCGGGTCTCGGCACCAGGGCGATCACTGGCCTCGCGGCGTTCGCGACGATGATGACCGACCTGCGCTCGCTCGCCGCGGCCGGGACGGGTCCGGCCGAGGTCCTCGGAGCGGTGCTCGACCGGACCTGCTACCTCGCGGAGCTGCGGGCGAGCGAGGACCCGCAGGACCAGTCGCGGGTCGAGAACCTTGCCGAGCTCCACGCGGTCGCGAGCGAGTTCGCCCAGGCGGAGCCCGAGGGCGACCTCGCCGACTTTCTCGAGCGCGTCTCGCTCGTCGCCGACTCGGACCAGATCCCGTCGGACGACGGCGAGGGCGGCGGCGTCGACCAGGGCGTCGTGACGCTCATGACCCTGCACACCGCCAAGGGCCTCGAGTTCCCGGTCGTGTTCCTCACCGGGATGGAGGACGGCACGTTCCCGCACATGCGTTCGCTGGCCGACATCGACCAGCTGGCCGAGGAGCGCCGACTCGCCTACGTCGGCCTGACCCGTGCCCGCGAGCGGTTGTACGTCTCGCGTGCTGCTGTTCGTACGTCGTGGGGTGTGCCCAACGAGTTCCCTGCGAGCCGGTTCCTCGACGACCTGCCCGAGGAGGTCGTCGACTGGCGGCGCCGTGAGTCCAGCATGGACACGCTGCGTCGACCGGCCTACGGCTCGGGGGGGTACGGGTCGGGCGGCCACGGCTCGGGCGGCTATGTCTCCGGTGGGTACGGTTCGGGCGGGTCCGGGTCGCGCACCGCGGGGCCGTCGTCCCGCACCGAGCCGTCGTCGCGCAGCGGGTCGAGCTCGACGCCGCGAGCGGGCTCGTCGGCGCCGCGTGCGGCCGGTGGTGCGACGTTCGGCTCCGCGACGCCGCGACCCGAGGGAACGGTCCCGGACCTCGCGCTCGGCGACCGCGTCACGCACGACGCGTACGGGCTCGGCACGGTGATCGGTCTCGAGAGCTCGGGTGCCAACGCGGTCGCGAAGGTTGACTTCGGCACCGAAGGGACCAAACGACTGCTGCTGCGGTTCTCGCCCGTCACGAAGCTCTGACGTCGGTGTGTCCGAGACGACATCTCTCGATGTGAAGATACTTCGTCCTCGCGGCTACGATCGATCCGGCGACGCGGCCAGACCAGGCCACGCGCGGGTCGACGGAAGGACCAAGCCAGGTGGACCTGTTCGAGTACCAGGCACGTGACATCTTCGAGAAGCACGGCGTGCCCGTGCTCGGCGGCGTCGTCGCCACCACTCCCGAGGAGGCCCGCGCCGGCGCCGAGCAGCTGCTCGGCGGCGAGCCGGGTGTCGTCGTCGTCAAGGCGCAGGTCAAGGTCGGCGGTCGCGGCAAGGCAGGCGGCGTCAAGCTCGCCACGTCGGCCGCCGACGCCGAGGCGAAGGCGTCGGAGATCCTCGGCATGGACATCAAGGGCCACACGGTCCACCGCGTGATGATCGCCGCGGGCGCGAAGATCGCCAAGGAGTACTACTTCTCGGTGCTGCTCGACCGGGCCGAGCGCCGGTGCCTCGCGATGGCGAGCGTCGAGGGCGGCATGGAGATCGAGCAGCTCGCCGTGGAGCGCCCCGACGCCCTCGCGAAGGTCGCGGTCGACCCGCTGATCGGCATCGACCAGGCGAAGGCCGACGAGATCGTGGCGGCCGCAGGCTTCGACGCCGACGTCGCCCCGAAGGTCGCCGTCGTGCTGCAGCGACTCTGGGACGTGTACAAGAGCGAGGACGCGACGCTGGTCGAGGTCAACCCGCTCGTGCTCACCGAGGCCGGTGACATCGTCGCGCTCGACGGCAAGGTCACGCTCGATGAGAACGCGGGGTTCCGTCACCCCGACCACGCCGAGCTCGAGGACGCCGCCGCGGCCGACCCGCTCGAGGCGCGCGCCAAAGAGAAGTCGCTCAACTACGTCAAGCTCGACGGCTCGGTCGGCATCATCGGCAACGGTGCGGGGCTCGTCATGAGCACGCTCGACGTCGTCGCCTACGCCGGTGAGGCGCACGGCGGTGTGCGCCCCGCAAACTTCCTCGACATCGGGGGCGGCGCCTCGGCCGAGGTCATGGCGGCTGGGCTCGACATCATCTTGTCCGACCCGCAGGTGAAGTCCGTGTTCGTCAACGTCTTCGGGGGTATCACGGCGTGCGACGCGGTCGCCAACGGCATCGTCGCGGCGCTCGAGATGCTCGGGGACCACGCGACGAAGCCGCTCGTCGTGCGACTGGACGGCAACAACGTCGTCGAGGGCCGCCGGATCCTCGCCGACGCCGCGCACCCCCTCGTGACGCTCGCTGACACGATGGACGGCGGGGCCGACAAGGCCGCCGAGCTGGCCAACGCCTGAGCCCCCTGACTCTTCGACGAGACGAGAGAAACAACTGACATGGCGATCTTTCTGACCGAGTCCTCCAAGGTCATCGTCCAGGGCATGACCGGATCCGAGGGCCAGAAGCACACGGCGCGCATGCTCGCGGGCGGCACCCAGGTCGTCGGCGGCGTGAACCCGCGCAAGGCAGGCACGTCGGTCGACTTCCCGGCGCCCGACGGCGGGACCGTTGCGGTCCCGGTGTTCGGCACGGTGGCGCAGGCCATCGCCGCGACCGGCGCCGACGTGTCCGTCATCTTCGTGCCGCCGGCCCACACCAAGGCCGCAGTCATCGAGGCGGTCGACGCCGGCATCCCGCTGGCGGTCATCATCACCGAGGGTGTTCCGGTCGCGGACACGGCCGAGTTCTTCACGTACGCGCGCGCCAAGGGCACGCGGCTGATCGGCCCGAACTGCCCCGGCCTGATCAGCCCCGGGAAGTCGAACGTCGGGATCATCCCGGCCGACATCACCGGCCCGGGCCGGATCGGTCTCGTCTCGAAGTCCGGGACGTTGACCTACCAGATGATGTACGAGCTGCGTGACCTCGGGTTCTCCACCGCGATCGGCATCGGCGGCGACCCGATCATCGGCACGACGCACATCGACGCGCTCGAGGCGTTCGAGGCCGACCCCGAGACCGAGGTCATCGTGCTCATCGGTGAGATCGGCGGGGACGCCGAGGAGCGCGCTGCGGCGTACATCCAGGCCCACGTCACGAAGCCGGTCGTCGGCTACGTCGCCGGGTTCACTGCGCCCGAGGGCAAGACCATGGGCCATGCAGGCGCCATCGTGTCCGGCTCGGCCGGGACCGCGCAGGCGAAGAAGGAGGCCCTCGAGGCCGCCGGGGTCAAGGTCGGCAAGACGCCGAGCGAGACGGCCGCTCTCGCCCGCGCGCTGCTCTCCTGACGCCTGGTCGGGCCGGCAACCACGGCGCGCCGGGCCGGTTGGCCGTGCGGACGCGTCCGAGCGGCGACCATGGTGGGGTGAGCGACCCGTCTGGTACCGACCGGCTCGACCGGCTGCGTCGGCGTGTCCTGACGTCCGATGACGGCACCCCGCGCTTCTTCACGAGCGACCTCGACGGTGCACCCCGCTGGGTCGGCGGTCTGCTCGCCGGTCTGCAGGGCGCGCTGCTCTCCCTGCTCGTCGTCGTGCTGCCCACCGTGACGGCGTACGTCGTGACGTCGGCGGACCCCACGAACGCCGGCGTCCCCTGGACGCGGCCGGTGGCGTTCGGCGGGGCGGTGTGGCTGCTCGCGCACGGTGTCCCCCTGACCGTGGCGGGCGACGTGCTCACGTTGGCGCCCTTGGGGCTGACCCTGCTGGCGGTTTTCACGTGCTACGTGTCGGCTCGGCGGTCGGGGAACGCCACCGTGCTGTCCTGGGCAGCGGGCGTCGGCGGGTACACCGCGATCGCCGTCGCTGTCGCGCTCCTGGTCCGCGCCTCGGTCGCCGACGCGCTCCTTGCTGCGCTCGGTGCGGTGGTCGTCTCGGGCCTCGGGCTCGCCGGCGGGCTGGCGCGCCGGCCCGAGGCGCGCTCGCTGCGCGACGCCCTGCGCCCGGCGTGGTCTCGGCTCGCCCCGCCGATCCGCACGGGCGCTGCCGCCGGGACGCTCGCGCTTGCGCTGCTCCTGGTGGCCGCATCGGCCACGGTCGTGCTGTGGGTCCTGGCGGGACGCACGACGATCACCGACATCATCGGGTCGTTGGGGCTGGACCCGGTCGGTGGTGGCGTGCTGGCTGTCGCCGAGGTCGCCTTCGTGCCGAACCTCGTCGTGTGGGCGCTGTCGTGGCTCGCAGGTCCCGGCTTCCAGGTGGGGACCGGCACGGTCTTCTCGGGAGCGGCTGTCGTGTCCGGGCCGTTGCCGGCGATCCCGCTCCTGGGCGCCCTGCCGCAGCCCGACGCAGCCGGCGGTCTGCTCACCGCGGTGCCCTTGGTGCTGGTCGTGGCCGGGGTCGTCGCGGGGTCGTGGCTGCACCGCCGCCTCGTCGCGGTGCGGTGGACCGACGCCGTCCTGGCGTGCGTCGCGGCGGCCGTCGCGGCCGGTGGGGGAGCGGGGTCCCTCGTCGTGCTCGCGAGCGGCGCGCTCGGACCGGGTCGGATGGCGGACGTGGGTGCGTCCGGGCTCGTCGTCGGGGCCGCGACAACCGGCGGCGTCCTGATCGGCACGTTCCTGGCGGTGCTCTCGTTCGACCCTGCGGTCAGGGCGCGGGTCGGTCGGGCGTGGCACGACGCGCGGGCCCGTGGCACCGATACCCCGGAGCCGGCCACGGTGCGCCCTGCCCGGGTCCCGAAGACCGCGCACGAGCCGACCGAGTGACCTGACGCCCCCGGGCTCAGACTCGCGTCCGACGCCTCAGCCGCCGGTCGACCGGTCGCGCAGCTGCTGCTCCCAGTCCTTCAGGCCCTGCTCGAGCTCGCGCTGGCACGCCGACTTCGCAGAGATCGTCA
>JAYTSH010000181.1:0-4327 GCA_043745755.1 Cellulomonas sp.
GGGAGGGCGAGCATCTGGTCGAGCGCGACACGGGCCCAGCGTGCGTCGTCCGGGTCGACGACGACGCGGTTGACGACCCGCCCGGCGACGAGGGACTCCATGGTCCACACCAGGTGCGGCAGGTCGATCCGATTCATGGTGGAGCAGAAGCACACCGTCGAGTCGAGGTAGTGCACCCGCTGGGCGGGGTGCGTCGCAGCCAGGCGCCGCACGAGGTTCAGCTCCGTGCCGATCGCCCACGACGAGCCGGGCTCAGCCGCGTCGAGCGCCTTGATGATGTACTCGGTCGAGCCCACCATGTCCGCCGCGGTGACGACCTCGTGCGTGCACTCAGGGTGCACCAGCACCTGCACGCCCGGGATGGCCGCACGCGCTGCTTCGACGTTCTGCGCCGAAAACCGGCCGTGGACCGAGCAGTGCCCGCGCCACAGGATCATCCGGGCGTCCTTGAGCTGCCGGGACGTGAGTCCGCCGCCCGGCTTGCGCGGGTCGAAGACGACGCATTCCTCAAGGGAGAGCCCGAGCTGGCGGACAGCCGTGTTGCGGCCGAGGTGCTGGTCGGGCATGAACAGCACCTTGCCGGTACCTTCCACGCCGCCGACCTTGTCCAAGGCCCAACGAAGCGCGGTGTGCGCGTTCGACGACGTGCACACGGTCCCGCCATGCCGGCCGGTGAAGGCCTTGATCGCGGCGGTCGAGTTCATGTACGTCACCGGGACGGTGTCACCTGCGACTCCCGCGTCGACCAGCACGTCCCACGCGTCCTCGACCTGGTCGATGGCCGCCATGTCGGCCATCGAGCAGCCGGCCGCGAGGTCGGGCAGGAGAACCTGCTGGGCGTCGGACGTGAGGATGTCGGCGGACTCGGCCATGAAGTGCACGCCGCAGAACAGGATGAACTCGGCGTCGGGGCGTGCGGCGGCCTCGCGCGCGAGCTTGAACGAGTCGCCCGTGACGTCGGCGAACGCGATGACCTCGTCACGCTGGTAGTGGTGACCGAGCACGAACGCCCGCTCTCCCAGAGCGGCCCGCGCGACGCGCGCGCGCTCGACGAGGTCCGGGTCGCTGGCGGCCGGCAGTGCGCCGACGCACTCGACGCCGCGCTCCGACGCAAGGTCGACACCGCGACCGAGGAGGAGCAGGGCCGAGGGAGCCGGCTCCTCGAAGCCGGGCACTGCGGGGGTCAGGAGGCTCACGAGATGATCTTTCCACAGCCTGTCGAGCGGGTCATCAGGACGCCGACGGGCGGGTGCCCACTCCAGGGCGTGCCAAGATCGCCCGATGCGCGTGCTCTTCGCTCCGGACTGCTTCGGCGGCACCCTGACTGCCCAGGAGGCAGCCGGTGCGCTGCAGGACGGCTGGCTGCGAGCCGCTCCCGGCGACGACCTGTCCTCGTGCCCGCTGTCTGACGGCGGCCCGGGCTTCCTCGACACGCTGCGCGCCAGCCTCGGCGGCCAGCTGGTCGCTGTGACGGTGCGGTCACCGATCGGCGACCGGGTACCTGCGGCGCTCCTGCTCGTCGAGGGCACCGACGGCGCGCGCACCGCGTACGTCGAGTCGTCGCACGCCCTCGGGCTTCCGCTCGTTCCGCCGCAGCGTCGGGACCCGACGCGGACGACGTCCTACGGCGTCGGCGAGCTCATCCGAGCGGCCGTCGACACAGGGGCCGGGCGCGTCGTCGTCGGCCTCGGCGGGTCCGCGACGAACGACGGCGGTGCCGGCATGCTCGCGGCTCTCGGCATCGGATCGCCCGACGGCGTCCTGGCACACGGCGGGGGAGGGCTCGGGGGTGTCACGGCCGACGACCTGGCCGCGCTCGCCGCCGTGCGTGCGCGCCTGCGACACGTCGATCTTGTCGCGGCCACCGACGTCGACGTCCCGCTGCTCGGGCTGCACGGCGCGAGCGCGGGATTCGCCCCGCAGAAGGGCGCGACCCCGGAGCAGGCGCAGGAGCTCGAGCGCGCGCTCGGCCACTTCGCGCACGTGGCGGTCGGCGCACTCGCCGAGGACGTCCGGCCCGACCTGCTCGCCGGCGCTCGTACGGCCACGCCGATGACCCGCCTGGCGGCCCAGCCCGGGGCGGGTGCGGCCGGCGGTCTCGGCTTCGGTCTCGCGCTGCTCGGCGCGCGCCTCGTGCCGGGCTCGGCCCTCGTGGCCGATGCGGTGGACCTGACGCGGCGGATCGCGGCCGTCGACCTTGTGGTCACGGGTGAGGGGACGTTCGACTGGCAGTCGCTGCACGGCAAGGTGGTCGCGGTGGTTGCCGAGCGCGCGCTGGGTGCGGCGGTTCCGACGATCGTCGTCGCAGGTCAGGTCACAGTGGGCCGCCGCGAGCTCGCGTCAGCCGGGCTCACGGCCGCGTACGCCGTGGCCGAGGGGCCGGATGAGGTGGCGGCCGCTCTGGCCGATCCGGCCGGGACGTTGAGCCGACGCGCTGAGCGGGTCGCGCGGACCTGGTCCCGCTGAGCACCCGGGGACGCGGCGTAGCCTGAGGGAACAAGGCGCCGTAGGGTGACGTTGAGGCGCTAAGCGGGGTGCTGCGCGCCCGCTCGACCGAACTTCGAAGCACAGGAGAGACCATGAGCGAGACCACCGAGACAGTGACGCACGGCGTCCTCCTCTCCGACGTCGCCGCGGGCAAGGTGCGGAGCCTGCTCGAGCAGGAGGGCCGCGATGACCTGCGTCTCCGTGTCGCCGTCCAGCCCGGTGGCTGTTCGGGCCTGATCTACCAGCTCTACTTCGACGAGCGAGTCCTGGATGGCGACGTCATCAAGGACTACGACGGTGTCGAGGTCGTCGTCGACCGCATGAGCGTCCCGTACCTGGACGGCGCGACGATCGACTTCGCGGACACGATCGAGAAGCAGGGCTTCACGATCGACAACCCCAACGCTGGCAGCGCCTGCGCCTGCGGCGGGTCGTTCAGCTGATCGACCGACCGCGCATGAGGGCCCGGCACCGCACAGGTGCCGGGCCCTCATGCGTGAGGTCGGTGCGTCTGCGGCTCAGCTCGTCGCGGCGGGTGCTGCGGCGATCCGGACGTCCATCGCGACGGCGCCGTCGGGCAGGTCCTCGACGCGCACGACCTCGTGACCGCGCATCCGGGCCCAGGCGGGCACGTCGAGCCGAGCGGCGGGGTCCGTCGTCCAGACGGTGATCACCGTGCCGGGCGCTGCGTCGACGGCGGCGCGAGCGAGCCTGATCACCGGGATCGGGCACACCAGGCCACGCGCGTCGATGAGGTCCGGCATCACAGGCCCCCCGCGCCGAGCGCGTCGCGTACGCGCCGCACCGCACCCGGGAGCACGTCGAGGAAGCGGTCGACGCCGTCGCTGGCGACGTCCGGCGGCAGGCACAGGCGCACGTTGCCGTGGGTCAGGACACCCATCGCGGCGAGCACGTGGCTTGGCTCGAGCGTGCTGGAGGTGCAGGCGGATCCAGAGCCCACCGCGAAGCCGAGCCGGTCCAGCTCGGTGACCAGCGCCTCCCCATCGACGTAGAGGCACGAGAACGTCACGACGTGCGGGAGCCGGTCGGCTGGGTCGCCCACGACCTCGACGTCGGGCACTTGCGCAGCCACGCGACTGCGGATGCGATCGACGAGTACCCGCCGGTGCGCGTCGTCGGCCGCGCGGGTCGCCCGGGCCATCTCGAGCGCGACGGCCGACGCGAGGGCTGCGGGCACGCTCACGCCGCCGGGCGACCAGCGCTCCGGATCCTCGGGCCAGTCCGGGGCACGCCGCACCTGAGCCCGGGTCGCGAGCACGGCGACACCAGGCATCCCGCCCCAGTCGCCCGCATCGGCTGCGAGGAGGTCCCAGGCGCCGGACAGCTCGGCGTGGCCCGCGCTCGCTCCGGCGTCGACGAGCAGCGGGACGCCCGCGCGCGATGCCGCGTCGTGCACGGCCTCGACGGGCTGACGCGTCCCGACCTCACCGTTCGCGTGCTGGAGCGCTGCGAGGGCGATGCCCGGCGCGCGCACCGCCGCGGCGAAGGCGTCACTGTCGACCCGCCCGAGCCGGTCGACACCGATGACGACCCGGGAGCCCGTGCGACCGTCCCACGGCTGCGTGACGGCGAAGTCCACGGCGGCCAGAATCGCTGCACGCTCGACCGCGCTGGTGACCACGTCGCGTCCGGCGCGTCGTCGTCCGCGCGCGACGGCCCGCACCGCGGCGTGGAGCGCGAGCGTGTGCGACGGGAGCAGGTCGATCTCCTCCGTCCGTGCGCCGAGGGAGGCCGCGAACGACTCCCGCGCGCCCTCGAGCAGCAGGCGTGCTGTGCGGCCCTCGGTGTGCAGCCGGCGCGGATCCGCCCAGCCGCGGTC
>JAYTSH010000182.1:0-2533 GCA_043745755.1 Cellulomonas sp.
GCGGCTCCAGCAGCAATACTTCTTCGTCGCCGCCTCGCTGCGCAACTTCCTCGACGAGGTGCTCCCGGAGGGTTTCGACCTGCACGGCCTCCCAGAGCGAGCCACGTTCCAGCTCAACGACACCCACCCGGTGATCGCGATCCCCGAGATGATGCGCGTCCTCGTCGACGAGCGTCGCTACGAGTGGGACGAGGCCTGGGCGATCGCGCAGCGCTGCTTCGCCTACACCTGTCACACCCTGTTGCCCGAGGCGCTCGAGGTGTGGCCCGTCGAGCTGCTCGGCAGGTTGCTCCCGCGCCACCTCGAGATCATCTACCGGATCAACGACGAGTTCCTCGCGCGCGTCCGTGCCGCGCACCCGCACGACGAGCTGCGCGCACGGCGCATGTCCATCGTCCAGGAGCACCCCGAGCCTGCGGTCCGGATGGCCTTCCTCGCCACCGTCGGCAGCATCAAGGTGAACGGTGTCGCAGCCCTGCACAGCCAGCTGCTCCGCGACAAGGTTCTCGCGGACTTCTCCGAGCTCATGCCGGAGAAGTTCACGAACGTCACCAACGGCGTCACGCCACGTCGGTTCATCCGGATGTCCAACCCCGGCCTGTCCGGCCTGCTGACCGAGGCGGTCGGCGACGGATGGGTCACGGACCTCGACAAGCTGAAGGGCCTCGAGCCGCTCGCCGGCGACCCTGAGTTCCAGCGCCGGTTCCGTGCGGTCAAGGCCGCGAACAAGTCGCGGCTCGTCGACCTCCTCCAGGTGCGCGACGGGATCGAGATCTCGACGGACGCGATGCTCGATGTCATGGTCAAGCGACTGCACGAGTACAAGCGCCAGATGCTCAAGGTGCTGCACATCGTCACGCTCTACGACCAGGTGACGTCGGGCGAGGTCGCGATCGCGGACGTCACCCCGCGTGCCTTCGTGTTCGGCGCCAAGGCGGCCCCCGGCTATCGGATGGCCAAGGAGATCATCGCGCTCATCAACGCGGTCGGCCGGACGGTCAACTCCGACCCCGCGCTCGAGGGTCGGCTGCAGGTCGCGTTCCCGGCCAACTACAACGTCACGCTCGCCGAGACGCTCATCCCCGCGGCCGACCTGTCCGAGCAGATCTCGCTCGCAGGCAAGGAGGCCTCCGGCACCGGGAACATGAAGTTCGCACTCAACGGGGCTCTCACGGTCGGCACGCTCGACGGCGCGAACGTCGAGATCCGCGACCTCGTCGGCGACGACAACTTCTTCCTCTTCGGTCTCACCGAGCCCCAGGTCGCCGACCTCGTGCAGTCCGGCTACCGCCCGTCGTCGTACTACGAGCAGAACACCTCGCTCCGAAGCGCACTCGACCTCATCGCGTCGGGGACGTTCTCGGGTGGCAACGCGCGGGAGTTCGAGCCGATCGTCTCGAACCTTCTGCAGGAGGACCGGTTCCTCGTGCTCGCGGACTACCAGGCGTACCTCGACGTGCAGGCTCGGGTCGACTCGGCCTACGCGAACCCCGAGGCGTGGACGCGATCGGCGATCCTCAATGTCGCACGCAGCGGCTTCTTCTCCTCGGACCGCAGCATCCGGGACTACCTGGACCGCATCTGGCACGCCAGCCCGGTCGCGGCTCGCGACTGAACCGCCCGACCGCCTAGCGGCGCCGCCCGAGGACACCGACCGCGACCACTCCGGCACCACCGAGCACAGTCGCGGTCAGGCCGGCAGCCACGACGGCCGGCGGAGAGCTCGCCACGACAACCTCGCGCGCGGTACCGACGACGGTCCACGTGCACACGGACTGCGGCGGGAACGCCGTGTAGTGGACGGCCGCGTCGTGGGTCCCGGCGGCGTACGCGACGAGGCAGGGCTCGGTCTGCACCCGCCCGGCGTCGAGCGCGGTCACGCCGATGGTGATCCACGCGACGACCAGGGTCACGATGCCGGCGAGCGCGACGCCCGATGCGACGAGGAGCACGAGCGCGCGCCGGGGTGATCCTTCGACAGGACGTGCCATGGGACTGGTCAGCCTTCTGCTCGTTCGGCGACGACGAGCGCCGCACGTACCATCCCGGCGAGCTCCGCGCGGGCCTCGTCGGGGGTTGCTCCCGCGGACGGTGCCCGTGCGATCAGCACGACGCTCGCGAAGTCCGCGAGAGTCAACCCGACTCGACGCCAGGGTGCCACGACCAGGTCGGCCTGCGCCGGGACCTCCGCGCCGGCGCGACTGGAGCTCGTCTGCGGGGGCAGCTCGAACCAGAGACCGGTCCCGTGCTCGCGCGCCTCGGCAAGGAGTTCCCAGGCCCGGTCGTCGAGGCGCGTCACGTCGAGAGCGAGGGCGTCAGCGCCCGAGCCGACAACAGGCGCGATCGCGAGCTGCGTCGTGCCTCCGTGCACGACGACGCGCACCGCGCCCCCCGCCCTCGCCGCGCTCACGACGGTGCCGAGCCGTTCGCCCGCAACCTGCGCAGGCACCGACCGCAGCGCGGAGTACCCGGAGAAGCTCGGCAGCGCACCGGCAACGACCCGCGCGAGCAGCGGCTCGTCGAGCAGCAGCGT
>JAYTSH010000183.1:0-4638 GCA_043745755.1 Cellulomonas sp.
GAGACCTGGGCCAAGGACAACGGCCTCGACGCCGTGACGTTCGAGGAGCTGGGCCTGCAGATCCAGGCGCTCAAGACCGGCCAGGTCGACGCGGTGATCAACGACATCGCCGTCCTCGGGCCGTTCGTCAGCCAGGGCTTCAAGGTCGCGGCGAACTTCTCGACGAACGAGCAGTACGGCCTCGGCGTGAAAAAGGGGAACACCGCGCTGGTCGCGGCGATCAACAAGACGCTCGCGCGCATCCACGCGGACGGCACCTACGACGCGATCTACAAGGCGCGCATCGGCACTGCACCCACAGGCAGCTGAGATGGCCGTGACGCCCGCCGAGGCACCTGCGCTGGAGCCCCGAACGGGCCGCAGCCCGCGTCAGCGCGCACGCACGGCACGTGGCATCCAGTACGCGGTGCTACTCGTCGCGCTCGGCGCGGTCGGCGCGGTGACCGACTGGTCCCGCATCGCGACATCGTTCTTCAACCCGACGGCTGCCTCGCAGATCATGCACCAGCTGCCCACCGGAATCCGCAACACGGTGCTCTACACGCTCGCGGCGTTCGTGGTCGGCCTCAGCCTCGGCACGCTGCTGGCACTCATGAAGCTCTCATCGGTGCGCCCGTACCGATGGATCGCGACGACCTACATCGAGTTCTTCCGTGGCATCCCCGCACTGCTCGTGGTCGTCGCGTTCGGCTTCGCGGTGCCGATCGCGTTCGGGGTAAACATCGGGTCCTTGCTCGTGAAGATCGCCCTCGCGCTCGGACTGGTCTCGGCGGCCTACATCGCCGAGACGCTTCGGGCCGGGATCCAGGCGGTCCCGCGCGGGCAGGTCGAGGCGGCGCGGTCGCTCGGCATGTCGCACACCCGCACGATGATGACCGTCGTCATCCCGCAGGCGTTCCGCATCGTGCTCCCGCCGATGACCAACGAGTTCATCCTGCTGACCAAGGACACGTCACTCGTGTTCTTGCTCGGACTCAAGCCGGCTCAGGTCGACCTGACGTTCATCGGCCGTGATGCCCTCAACAAGGCCACGGGCGGCTTGACCGGCCTGTTCGTCGTCGGTGCCGCGTACCTGGTCATCACCATCCCGCTCGGGTTCCTCGCCCGCTGGCTCGAGCGCCGCACCGGAGGGGGCCACCGCCCATGAGCACCAGCCCCACGGCCGGCCACGCCGGCGCCCCCGTCGTCGACATCGTCGGCCTGCGCAAGTCGTTCGGCGAGCGCGAGGTGCTGCGCGGCATCGACCTGCAGGTCGCACCCGGCGAGGTCGTGTGCATCATCGGCCCGTCGGGATCGGGCAAGTCCACGCTGCTGCGCTGCATCAACCTCCTCGAGGAGCCGACCGGCGGCACGATCCGGGTCCTCGGAACCGAGGTCACCGACCCCGACGTGGACATCGACCACGTCAGGACGCACGTCGGCATGGTGTTCCAGCAGTTCAACCTGTTCACGCACCGCACGGTCCTCGACAACTGCACCTTGGCCCAGCGCAACGTGCTGAAGCGCTCCAAGGACGAGGCCGAGCGGATCGCACTCGCCAACCTGACGCTCGTCGGGCTCGCCGACCGCGTCGGCGCCCATCCCGCGCAGCTCTCGGGCGGCATGCAGCAGCGGGTCGCCATCGCCCGCGCGCTCAGCATGGACCCCCACCTCATGCTCTTCGACGAACCCACCTCGGCGCTCGACCCCGAGCTCGTCGGCGAGGTCCTCGCGGTCATGCGCGACCTGGCCGAGGCCGGCATGACGATGCTCGTCGTGACCCACGAGATGGCGTTCGCCCGCGAGGTCGGCGACCGCGTCGTGTTCATGGACGACGGTCAGATCGTCGAGATCGGGCCGGCCGAGCAGGTCATCTCCTCGCCGCGCGAGGAGCGCACCCGCATGTTCCTGCAGCGCGTCGTCGACCCCACGCACGCCGCGGCCGCGCGAGGCACAGCCGCCGACTAGTGTCGACGTGCCCGAACCCCCGCTGACCTGGAGCACCGATGCGCGAGATCACGTCCCCCGGCCTCGTCGACCCCGACCAGGCCTGGAGCATCCCGGGGCTGCTCGCCAAGCGCGTCGCCCGCAGCCCGCACGGGACCGTGATCGAGCGCTCGTCGGGTCTCGGCGGGACCTGGACCCCCGTCACCGCGGCCGCCTTCGCCGCTGAGGTGGCGGCAGTCGCCAAGGGGCTGGTCGCGTACGGGATCGCTCCCGGCGACCACGTGTCGATCATGTCGCACACGCGCTACGAGTGGACCGTTGCCGACTTCGCGATCTGGGCCGCAGGCGCCATCAGCGTGCCGGTCTACGAGACCTCGTCGTCCGACCAGGTGCGCTGGATCCTCTCGGACTCCGACGTTCGACTCGCGATCGTCGAGACGGCGGCTCACGCGGCCGTCGTCGAGAACGCTCGTGGCGAGCTGGGCAACCTTGGCGAGGTCGTCGTGATCGACGAGGGGGGCATCGCGGCGCTGGTCGCCCACGGCGCGGACGTCCCGGACGCCGAGATCGAGCGTCGCAGCGGGCAGCTCGGCGCCGACGACGTCGCGACGATCATCTACACGTCGGGCACGACGGGCCGCCCGAAGGGGGTCGTGCTCACACACGGCAACTTCGTGGCACTCACGCTCAACGGCACCCTGGGCCTCGGTGAAGTCTGCGCGCAGCCGGACTCGCGCACGCTGCTGTTCATGCCGCTCGCCCACGTGTTCGCGCGGTTCATCGAGGTGCTGTGCATCCCGTCCGGCGCTGTACTGGGCCACACCCCCGACACGCGCAACCTGCTGGCCGACCTCGAGACGTTCAAGCCGACGTTCATCCTCGCCGTGCCCCGGGTCTTCGAGAAGGTCTACAACTCGGCAGAGCAGAAGGCCGGCGCGGGTGCGGCGCTGCGGATCTTCCGGTGGTCGGCCAAGGTTGCGATCACCTACTCGCGCGCGCTCGAGGCGCCCAGCGGTCCCGGGGCCGTGCTCAAGGCACAGCACGTCGTCGCCGACGCGCTCGTGCACCGCAAGCTGCGCGCCGCGCTCGGCGGGAAGGCCAAGTTCGCCATCTCGGGCGGCGCTCCCCTCGGTGAACGGCTCGGGCACTTCTACCGCGGCATCGGCCTGCAGGTCCTCGAGGGCTACGGGCTGACGGAGTCAACCTCAGCGACCGCGGTCAACCGGCCCCAGTCCGTCAAGATCGGCACGGTCGGCCCGCCGTTCCCCGGCACGTCGATGCGCATCGAGGACGACGGCGAGATCTCGATCGCGGGACCGCACGTGTTCCGCGGGTACCACAACAACCCGGAGGCGACGGCCGAGTCGCTCGTCGACGGCTGGTTCCACACCGGTGACCTCGGATCGTTCGACGACGACGGCAACCTGTGCATCACCGGCCGGCTCAAGGAGATCATCGTGACCGCGGGTGGCAAGAACGTGGCGCCCGCCGTCCTCGAGGACCGGCTCCGGGGCCATCCGATCGTGAGCCAGGTCGTTGTCGTCGGCGACGCGCGACCCTTCATCGGTGCCCTCGTCACCCTCGATGCCGAGCTGCTGCCGGGCTGGCTGTCGGCGCACGGCCTGTCCCCGATGGAGCCTGCCGCCGCGGCCACGAACCCCGTGGTGCTCGCCGCGCTCGACCGTGCTGTGACCCGCGCCAACGAGGCGGTCTCGCGTGCGGAATCCATCCGCAAGATCCACGTCCTGCCGACCGACTTCAGCGAGGCGAACGGCTACCTCACACCGTCGCTCAAGGTGAAGCGCGCCCAGGTGCTCAAGGACTTCGCGGCCCAGATCGACGCGCTCTACGTCGACACTCGCGCGAGCGCCTGACTCCCACGGGCTACGAATCGAGCGCGCCACCGGGGTCCGGGGCGGCGCGCTCGGTTCAACGGCTCAGACGCCGTTGCGCAACCGGGACCTGTCGCCCGACTGGCTGAGCACCGACTCCCGCGGTGTGGAGCCGTCGTTCCACCGCAGAAGTGCGCCGACTCCGTCGACGAGGTCGACGTCACCGTCCTCGGCGAACGTCAGGCCCGCATCCTGGCCGAGCGCGGCCCGCACGAGCGCGATGTCGGCGCGCAGGGTCCGCGCACCCGAGTCGACGCCCATCGCCTCGAGATCCGCCCGCGTCAGGGCGACCTGGAGGGGCTCAGGCCCGACCCAGAGCTCACGCTCGCCCAACGGGGACGACGCGCCGGCGACGGACTCCTCCAGGACCAGCTCGCGCACCTGGCCTCGTTGCAGCACCTCGACGACGTCGCCGAGCTCGGTCACGGCGGACCCGCCGCGTCCCTGCTGGGTCCGGAACAGACCGAGGACGAGCTCGCGTCGCCGCTTCCGGTGGTCGACCAGCGCCTTCGTGACCCGCGCAGCAAACACATCCTGCTTGATGCCCTCGGCGCGTGAGCCGCCTGAGACCTCGACGAGCATCTCCCGGACGCGCTGACCGACCGCGTCGCGAACGAGCGCGACCGCCCGCACGTCGCCCGTCAGCAGGACGAGCTCTGGGTGGCGCCGTTCGACGACGCGGTCGAGCTCCGCCGCGACGACCTGCGCGTTGCGTTCCCACGAGTCCTCGGCGCGCGTCGCGAGTCGCCGCTGCGAGGTGCCGCCGTCATGTGTCTTGTGCAGCACGTCGTGCCCGCCCTCGATCGACGCCACCGGCGGA
>JAYTSH010000184.1:0-6556 GCA_043745755.1 Cellulomonas sp.
GGTGCCGCGACGGCCGCAGCGGGTGTCCTGCTCGCGGCCGGCAAGGCGCCCCGCACCGCTGCGATCGCGCTCGCCGCACTGACCGCACCGGTGATCCTGGCCAACCTGCCGCGCCGCGAGCGCCCGGCGCTCGACAAGGAGGCGCGCCGCGAGCGCCGGGACCGCCTCGTGCGCGCGGTCGCGTTCACCGGTGGCGCGTTGCTCGCGGGCGCCGACTACGAGGGACGTCCGGGCGTGTCGTGGCGCGTCGCGAAGGCGCGCGAGGAGCACGCGTCCGCGGCGCAGTGACCGGGTGCGACGGATCGCCCGACGGGCCGGCGTTGGACCGTGGCCCGCTGGCGGCTGACCGCGAGCCGATAACCTGACTCCATGACGACGCCCGAGACTCGCGAACCCGTCGGCCTCGGCCAGGACGCGTGGGACGCACCGCTCGCGCCGGGCCCGCTCGACGCCACTGTCGAGGTCCCCGGCTCGAAGTCCCTCACCAACCGCTACCTCGTCCTCGCCGCGCTCGCCGACGCGCCCGGACGGCTGCACGGCGCCCTGCGCTCACGCGACACGCTGCTCATGGCCGAGGCCCTCCGCGCGCTCGGCACCCGAATCGAGGATGCGCCTGGCGGCGGCGGCGACTGGGTGGTCACGCCGGCGCCTCCCGGCGCACCCGCGACGATCAGCTGCGGGCTCGCGGGAACGGTGATGCGCTTCTTGCCCGCCGTCGCTGCCCTTGCGGACGGTGCCGTGCGGTTCGACGGCGATGCCGGGGCGCGCCTGCGCCCGATGGGCCCGGTGCTCGACGCCCTGCGGATCCTCGACGTCCGCGTCGAGGAGCACGGCGAGCCGGGACGTCTCCCCTTCACGGTGACCGGGCGCGGAGCGGTGCGGGGCGGCCACATCGACGTGGATGCGTCCGGCTCGAGCCAGTTCGTCTCGGGCCTGCTGCTTGCCGCCGCGCACTTCGAGCAGGGTCTGACGCTCCGGCACATCGGACCGACCCTGCCGAGCCTTCCGCACATCGCGATGACGGTGCAGCTGCTGCGGTCCGCCGGTGTCGAGATCGACGACTCCCGCCCCGCGATCTGGCAGGTCACGCCGGGCCCGATCCGCGGGCGGGACGTCCGCGTCGAACCCGACCTCTCCAACGCGGCACCGTTCCTGTGCGCCGCGTTGGTCGCCGGCGGAACCGTACGCGTGCCGGGCTGGCCCGCCGAGACCACCCAGCCCGGCAGCCTTCTGCCAGGCATCCTCGAGCGCATGGGCGCCACGACGGTTCTCGAGGGTGACGTGCTCGCAGTGAGCGGCACAGGCGTGATCCACGGTCTCGACCTCGACATGCACGCCGCGGGCGAGCTCGCCCCGACCATCGCGGCGCTCGCCGCGCTCGGCGACTCCCCCACGCGGCTGCGCGGCATCGCGCACCTGCGCGGCCACGAGACCGACCGTCTTGCCGCGCTCGCGGCCGAGATCACCCGCCTCGGCGGGCAGGTCGAGGAGACGTCAGACGGCCTCGTCATCACCCCGCGAGCGCTCAGGTCCGGCACCGTGCGCACGTACCAGGACCACCGGATGGCGACCGCGGGCGCGCTGATCGGGCTCGCGGTCCCCGGTGTCCGTGTCGAAGACGTCGCGACGACTGCCAAGACCATCCCCGACTTCGTCGGCCTGTGGTCCGGGATGCTCGCATGACGCCCGTCCGCGGCGGGGGCTGCTGAGCGTGGCGCGCCGGCCCCTCGACGAGTCGGACGTCCGGATCCGACCGGGACGCCGAGGGACGCGGCCGCGCACGAAGACCCGCCCCGAGCATGCCGACTCCGAGGTCGGATTCGTGACGGGCGTGGACCGCGGCCGTTACACCGTGCTCGTCGACGCCGGCGGGCCGGGCGAGCGGAAGGCCATCGCGATGAAGGCCCGGGAGCTCGGCCGGGAGCGCGTCGTGCCCGGCGATCGCGTCGACCTCGTCGGCGACACGTCGGGGGTCGACGGCTCACTGTCCCGGATCGTGCGGATCCGCGAGCGCACCACCGTGCTGCGCCGCACCGCCGACGACTCCGACCCGATCGAGCGCGTCATCGTCGCCAACGCTGACCAGCTCGTGATCGTCACGGCCCTCGCCGACCCCGAGCCGCGCACCCGCATGATCGACCGCTGCGTGGCTGCCGCCTACGACGCGCGCATGGACGCGCTCCTCGCACTGACGAAGGCGGACCTGGCAGACCCCTCCGAGCTCGTCGCGATGTACGAGCCGATCGGGGTGCGCGTCGTCGTCACGAGCCGAGGGCCCGACGGCGTCGTGGGCCTCGATGAGCTGCGCGGGGCGATCGCCGGGCGCACGTCGGTGCTCGTCGGGCACTCCGGGGTCGGCAAGTCGACGCTCGTCAACGCGTTGGTCCCGGGTGCGTACCGCGCGACCGGCGTTGTCAACGACACGACAGGGCGCGGTCGGCACACGTCCTCGTCGGCGGTCGCACTGCGGGTCGTCGTGCCGGACACAGCCGCGCCCACCTGGGTCATCGACACACCCGGGGTGCGCTCGTTCGGACTCGCCCACGTCGATCCCCACCACCTCCTGGGGGCCTTCGCCGATCTCGCCGAGGTCGCCGACGACTGCCCGCGCGGCTGCACGCACACCACCGACGCCCCCGACTGCATGCTCGACGCGTGGGTCGCTGGTGCGCCCCACGAGCCGGTGCGGCTCGCTCGTGCTGCCCGCGTGGAGTCGTTCCGGCGCCTCTTCGCGAGCCGGACGGGCGCCGCCGAGGCCGAGCCCACGATCAGCGCGGCACCCGATCTCGGCGGCGCGGTCTGATGCCGGGTCCATCGCCTCTCGTCCCCTCGCCCCGGTGGGTCTCCTCTGACCCGCAGGCGGCGCCAGTACGGTGTCTCGCATGACCCTGCGACCCGGCTACGACGACGACCTGCGCCTCGCCCATGTCATGGCCGACCAGGTCGACTCCGTCACGATGGCCCGGTTCAAGGCTCAGGACCTCCGCGTCGAGACCAAGCCGGACCTCACTCCCGTCACGGATGCCGACCGAACGGCCGAGGAGATCATCCGCGGCCAGCTCTCGCGCGCCCGTTCGCGCGACGCCGTGCACGGCGAGGAGCTGCCTGACACCGGGCACGGTCCGCGCCGCTGGGTCATCGACCCGATCGACGGCACCAAGAACTTCGTCCGAGGCGTCCCTGTCTGGGCGACGCTCATCGCCCTCGTGGACGGCGACGAGGTCGTCGTCGGGCTCGTGAGCGCGCCGGCACTCGGCCGTCGGTGGTGGGCCGCGCAGGGTTCCGGCGCGTGGACCGGCAAGTCGCTGGCCGCCGCGTCGCGCCTCCAGGTCTCCGGTGTGAGCACACTCAAGGACGCGTCGTTCTCCTACTCGAGCCTGACCGGGTGGGAGCAGCGGGGGAAGCTCGACAACTTCCTCGAGCTGGGTCGCCAGGTGTGGCGCACGCGCGCCTACGGTGACTTCTGGTCCCACGTCCTCGTCGCCGAGGGTGCCGTCGACCTGTCGGCGGAACCCGACCTGGCACTGCACGACATGGCCGCGCTCGTCCCGATCGTCACCGAGGCGGGCGGCACGTTCACCTCGATCACGGGTGTGCCGGGACCGTTCGGCGGGTCGGCGTTGGTCTCCAACGGCCTGCTCCACTCTGCCGCGCTGCAGGTTCTCGACCCGCTCGACCCCTGATCGCCGCGGCCGTACCGCTGACGAACCCCTGCCGGCCGGCTCGGCCGCGTCCCGATGCCCGCGAGCGCAGGAGCGGGTCGTCAGCGCGGGATCGCGGAGAGCTCCGTCGCGTCGTACCAGAGCAGGTCGACGTCGTCGAGCCGCTCGACCGCCTCGGCGTCCCCCGCGACTGCCCGCTCGACGTCAGCCGACGCCGCAGGCTCGTCGACGTGCGCGCACACGACGACGTCCCGCCCCACCGCGACCCGGAGCAGAGCCGCGCTCGGTGCCTGATCGTCGTCGTCGACGGTTGTGAGGTCCGCCTCGGCGACGTCGAGCGAGAGGACGAGGCGCAGGCGCGGTGCGTCCGGACGCGCGGCAACACGGAGCAGGGCGTCGTCAGCAGCTGCGAGCAGCGCGGCGAACTCGAGGCCCTCCTCATCCTCGTCGGGCAGGGCCAACCGCAGCGCCGATGTCACGGCGTGGACGATACGTGGCCCGAACGACCCGACGGCTCCGCCTGGACCGTCGGGCGGGATCACGACCCGCGTCGCTGTCGCTGTCGCTGTCGCGTCGAGCTCGTCGAGAGTCGAGGGAAGGTAGATGCGCACGCGCCTAGTCTGCCGCTCGGCGCTCAGGCCCCCGAAAGGCGCGCCGCGTCCCGGGGCTCGGCGACACCGGCCCGTTCGCGGGACCTGCTTGCGGGGCGAGCAGGGCTCGTCTGGTGCGGTCGGTCTGCAAGGCGTAGGGCAAGAGCTGCTATCGCGAGTCGAGCGGGCGACGTCGGAGCGAGCTCATGGAGCAGCCGCGCCTCGAGCAGGGCGGCATCGAGCGCCGGCCGGTCCTCAGGGACGAGGTGCGGGGAGCTCACGCCCGCATAGCGATCGAGCGCAGCCGTGATCGCCTCTCCCGGCCTGGGGCCGGCCACTGACGCCCGCACGTGGTTGACCACGACAGTCGTGCGGCCGACCAGACCAAGCTGGGCGACGTCGCCGAGCGCTCGGACCAGGCGCTGGATCCCGAGCGGGTCCCCTGCACCCACCACGACGATCTCGTCGGCGTCACCCAGCGCGGAGAGCGTCGCGGCGTTGCGGCGCGGGGCGCGGGTGTCGTAGCTCAGCACCTCGTCCTGCTCGATGCAGAAGCCGCAGTCGATCACGGTCCAGCCCGCGAGGGTCCGGGCCACGGTCCACACGACGTCGAGCGCCGCGGACGGCAGCTCCGGCCAGCGGTCCGCGCGCGAGATCCCGGACAGCACCCGCAGGTCCGGTGAGATCAGCGGCGAGAGTCGTGCGAGCAGCTCCGTGTCGAGACCGCCCTGACCTGCGGCTCGAGCCGCCGCGGCCAGTCCGGGCGCCTCGTCGAGCAGACCGACCGCCTGGGCGATCGTGCCGCCGTAGGTGTCGGCGTCGATCAGCAACGCATGACCGCCGAGGAGTGCCAGCTCGGCCGCGAGGTTGACCGCGACCGTCGTCCGGCCAGGAGCGCCCGTGGGACCCCAGACGGCGACGACCCTGCCCAGCTGGGTGCGCCGCGGCATGTCGCCGAGGTGATCGACGCCCGCTGGTTCGAGGTCGGGCGGGTCGAAGCTCGGGCCACAACCGTGCCGGTCGGTCGGCGTCGTCCCCGGCGGCCCTGGATGGTCGGCCGCACGTCCGAGCACCTCGACGACGTCATGGACGAGTGCGGCTGCCCCGGCTGCGTCGTCGGGCGTGTCGACGACGAGATCGGCGCCCAGCGCGGTGATCCGCTCGCCCAACCAGGGCGCCCCCGCCTCAGTGAGCCCGACGAGCCGGACGCCCGAGCGGTGCAGCGCCGCGACCGCGTCCCGGTCGAGCATCGGCAGGTCCGCCGAGACGACAGCGATGCGCCCGAGCCCGGCCTCTGCAGCAGCCAACAGCTCCGCCAGGTCGGCACACCGCCGCGTGACCGTCAGACGCCCGCCCGTGCCGTCGACGGCCTGCACGATCGCGGCCTCAGCAGCTCCGCGCACCGCGCACAGCACCCCGACCGTCATCCCCTAGCTCCCCGACCCAGGGACATGCACGAGCTGCACGGCACCGTCGCCCGCCACCGCAGCCAGCACGGTCGGCAGGATCGCCGTCGGGACGAGCACGTAGACGACGGTCGACCCGCCCGTCACGAACGCACCGTCCGGGCGTCTGACCTGAGCCACGGTCAGGGCAGGTGCCAGCTCCCGCGGCAGCACAGCAGCGTCGTTACCGCCCGTCGACCGTGTCGTCGCCGGCACGTCCCACAGGTCCACGAGCGAGCCCGCGACCAGGTCCGCGGACGGCGGCACCGTCACGGCGATCGCCACAGGTCGCACGTCGAGGTCGGCTGCCGACCCGAGAGCGGCGCGTGGCACGAGCTCCCCGGGCGCCACGACCCGCAGGGCGACCGCGTCCTGCGGCAGCCCGTCCGCCACGGTGACGTAGCGCGCGACGTCGACGTCGACGAGCCTCACCTGGGCGACACCGAGCCCGCTGGCCTCGACGGCCGATCCCGGGGTGAGGGCGTCGCGAGCCACGTAGACCTGCGTCGTCCGTTCGGCTCCCTGCACCACCCATGACCCGAGCGCGACCGATCCGGCGACCATCGCAACCCCCGCCAGCAGGCGCGGGTCACGCCAGCCGGGGCGGCGCAACCGGTTCGCCACCGGCGTCGGCAGGTCCAGGACCATCGTGTCCATCTGTTCCTCTGTTCAGCTCGTACGCACGCGAGGGCACCATCATGCCGACGATTCCGACATCTCGGGCACAGCCTTGTGGACAACCGGCCCTCTGTGCGAGCCCATGCCACACTTCGGTCATGGCTTCTCGGTTCCTCACGCTCGCCGACGTGATGGAGGTGCTGAACATCTCCGCACCTCAGGCCTACGCCCTCGTCCGCTC
>JAYTSH010000185.1:0-1920 GCA_043745755.1 Cellulomonas sp.
TGTCGGCCCAGATCTCCGGACCCGTCGTCTCGTAGTGGCTCGCGGGACCGTTCGGGTTCTCGTACTGGTTCGGCTTCCAGGCGCCCTCGATCTCGCGCGCGAGCCGGTCCGAGACCGCGTAGTACGAGTCGGGGTGGCCCGGCGGGACGGCGGTCGGGGTGACCACGACCTCGGCACCGTACGCGCGCAGCACGTCACGCTTGTCCAGCGAGACCTTGTCGGGGCACACGAACACGCAGCGGTAGCCCTTGCGCTGCGCCACGAGCGCCAGCCCGACGCCGGTGTTCCCGCTCGTCGGCTCGACGATCGTGCCACCGGGGCGCAGCTCACCGCTCGCCTCGGCCGCCTCGATCATCTTGAGCGCGATCCGGTCCTTGATCGACCCGCCGGGGTTGAGGTACTCGACCTTTGCCAGCACCGTCGCCGACAGCCCGGCCGTCACCGACGAGAGCTTGACGAGCGGCGTGTTCCCGACGAGGTCCGAGATGTGCTGCGCGTACTTCACGATGCGGGTGCTCCCAGGCGACGACGACGGACAGGTTCGGACGGGCGTGCCGACGTGCGAAGACGAACGACCGCCCGGGTGCGATCATCGCACCCGGGCGGTCGTTCGCTGCGGGACCGTCGCCGTACGCAGGGCGATCGCCGAGCGGGTCAGTTCCTGCCGCTGAACATCGCGGCGAGCCGCAGCAGCTCGAGGTACAGCCACACGAGCGTCACGATGAGGCCGAACGCCGCCGACCAGGCGAACTTGGCGGGCACGCCCTGGTCGACGCCGCGCTTGATCGAGTCGAAGTCGACGATGAGCGAGGCGGCGGCGAGCCCGACCGCGACGAGCCCGACGACGACACCCAGAGTGCCGCCGCGAAGCGGCCCGAACGCGCCCGAGCTCGGCAGCACGAACGACAGGACGAGGTTGAGCACCGAGAACGCCAGGTAGCCGCCCATGGCGAGGAGCAGGAACTTCGTGAACTTCGGGGTCACGCGCACGCGGCCCGAACGGAACAGGAACAGTGCGACGGCGAAGACCGCGAAGGTCGCGAGGACGGCCTGCGGGACGACCCCGCCGCCGAACCTATCGGCGTAGAACGCGCTGATGCCGCCGAGGAACACCCCCTGCGCGACCACGTACGCCGTGATCAGCGCGGGGCTCGGGCTCTTCTTGAACGCGTTGACCAGGCCGAGGCCGAGCCCGACGATCGCTCCGACGATCCACAGTCCCGGCGCGAGCTGCCACGTCGCTGCGGCGACGACGACGAGCAGCGCGAGCAGGCCACCGGTCTTGACGATGACGTCGTCGTACGTGAGTCGGCCCGTGTCGCGGGTCGTGGCCGTCGGGGCGCCGTACATCTGCTCGAGGGTCACGGCGCCGATGGTGGGAGCGCCGGAGGTGCCCGCTTGCGGGTAGCCACGCTGCACGGTGGTCGTGGGCCCGGTGCCCTGCGTGCGGCGCTGCTTGCGCGGGTCGCCGAAGATCGCGCTGCTGTCGAAGACTGGGTTGCTCATGGGTGCTCCTGTCGGGGCGATCGGGGAAGGTCCCGGCACCGTCATCGACGGCTTGCCTCACCCAGGTCAACGTGACCGACGCGGGGATCGTTCCCCGCGGCGGGTCCGAACAAGGACGACCAGGGATCTCTCAGGGTCGGGCTCAGGGTCCGGGCCGGGGTCGTCGTCCTTGCGGCGTACGCGGACGGCTCGCACAGGTCCACCCGTGGGCCGTTCCCCGCGTCACAACCGGGGCCTAGGTTCGTTCCTGTCCACCCCAGCCACCCGCAGGCGAGGACATCGACACGATGAGGACAGCACCATGATCGAGGCCACCAACCTCACCAAGCGGTACGGGACGAAGATCGCCGTCGACGGCATCTCCTTCACCGTCCAACCCGGCAAGGTCACGGGCTTCCTGGGCCCCAACGGCGC
>JAYTSH010000186.1:0-2579 GCA_043745755.1 Cellulomonas sp.
CTCGGTGCGCGCGAACGTCCCGGCGACGTCCCAGTACTCGGCGGTCCGGAACGCCATGCGCTCGCGCTCGCGCTCGACGACCATCCGCGTGGCGACCGACTGGACGCGGCCGGCGGACAGGCCCTGGCGGACCTTGCGCCACAGCACGGGCGACACCTCGTAGCCGTACAGGCGGTCGAGGATGCGGCGCGTCTCCTGGGCGTCGACCATGCGCGTGTCGAGCTCGCGGGTGTTCTCGAGCGCACGCTGGATCGCCTCGCGGGTGATCTCGTGGAAGACCATCCGCTTGACCGGCACCTTGGGCTTGAGCTCCTGGAGCAGGTGCCACGCGATGGCCTCGCCCTCGCGGTCCTCATCGGTCGCGAGGAAGAGCTCGTCGGAGTCCTTCAGGAGCCGCTTGAGCTCCGAGACCTTCTTCTTCTTGTCCGCGTCCACGACGTAGTACGGCGCGAAGCCGTTGTCGACGTCGACCGCGAACTTGCCGAACGGGCCCTTCTTCATGTCGGCGGGCAGCTCGCTCGGCTGCGGCAGGTCGCGGATGTGCCCGACGCTCGCCTCGACGTCGTACCCCTCGCCGAGGTACCCGGCGATCGTGCGCGCCTTCGCGGGCGACTCCACGATGACCAGCTTGCGACCTGCGGACATGCGTTTCCTGCTTCCTCGTCTGCGTGGGACCCGGCTCGCCGGCAGGGCTCCCCGTGCGGCGGGTCGGTCCCGATGGTCCTGCGAGGACCTCGGGCGACGCCGCCGGGGCGACTCTACGACCCTTCGTCAAGCCGCTCCGACCCGCGCTGTCGTCACGTGGCGCAGGACGAGGAGGATCGCGAAGCCCAGGGCGCTGGCCGCGACGACCCCGCACGCCCCGCCCGCGTAGGCCGTCAAGAGCTCCGAACGGGAGTCCAGCGGGCCCGCCGCGGTCCAGGACCGGTGCAGAGTGAGCGTCGCCGGGACGAGCGCCACCAGCGCCACGAGCGCGAGGAGCACCGCGCCCGTCCGCGTGCCCGACGAACGTCGCCCGGCGCGCGCCGCGAGCGCGAGCTGGGCGGTCGCGGTCGTCGGCGCACCGGTCGGGCCGCGGCTCGTCGGACCGGGTCGCCACGCCACGAGCGCGCACGCGACACCGCTCCAGCCGAGCACGACGAGGATCGCCGCGATGACGTCGCTCGGTCGGTGCCACTGTCCGACGAGCGTCGAGACACCGGTGGCCGCCGTGTAGAGCGCCCCGAATCCCGCCGCCCACGGACGGACCCGGGGCGGGACGACCAGCACGACCACGGCCGCGACGGAGGCAGCCGCCGTCGTGTGCCCGCTCGGCAGGGTGTTGAAGCCGGGTCCGGCGATCCCGAGGTCGGGGCGGTCGATGAGGCCGACCTTGAGCACCCGGGTCGTCAGGTTGGCTCCGGCCATGAGCACCGCGACCTGACCGGCGAGCATCCACCGCCGCCGCAGGATCGCGACAAGCCCTGCCGCGAGCACGACGACGACGATGAACCCGATCGACACGACCGACAGGATCGGCTCGGCGACGTGCCACAGCCGGTTCTGCCCGTACCGGGCCCCCTGGAGCGTGGCCCCCTCGACGCGCTGACCTGCCCAGGTGTCCACGAAGACGCGCCACGCGAGCCAGACGCCGACCACCGAGCTCGCGGCGACGAGGACACCCGGCGCCACCGCGCCGTGGACTCGTCGGACGCCCTGGGGCTCATCTGCTGCCTGCTTGCGAGTCACCGGGCAACCGTAGCGAGGTGGCGCGCCCTCGGAGGTCGCGCAGGTCCCCTGCGGCGAGCTCAGGGGGCCGACGCCGGCATGAGCACCGTGTGCGAGCCTGCGGCCGCGAGGTGGGCGAGCGACATCGGGTCCGCATGCACGCAGACGAGGGCTCCGCCGGACGCCTCGAGCTCCCGGGCCGCCTCGTCGACGGCGATCGCCGCGTCGAGGCTGCACAGCTGAGCCGCCGAGAGGTCGAGGACGACCATGGACGCGCACGTCGACAGCGCGTCGAGCAGCGCCCGGAGCCGGCCGGCGTCGGCGCACCCGAACACTCCCGCCGGGCGCACCGTCGCGGTCAGCCAGGCTCCGCCCGGAGCGCCGAGCGCCCAGTCCAGCGCGGGCCGCGGTCCTGAGCCGTCGATCCCGGGTTCCAGGGCGAGCGTGGCTGCCATGTCCGTTCCTCTCGTCGACACCTCGTGCAGCCACCGCGACCGGCGGCCACCACCGACGCAACGCCCGGAGCCTGTGCTTCGTCTGGGACCGCGCCGCCGAATCACTGTGAACAGGACCACAGGGTCTTCACAGGCAGCAGTCAGAGGGTGTCCAGCCTGTCGGCGCACGATGCTCGCATGACCACAACGGCTACCCAGCGCGACCACCTCCTGCGCGTCGACGGCTCGCCCGTTCGAGCCCTCGTCGTCGACGACGAGCCCACCCTCGCCGAGCTCCTCTCGACCGCGCTGCGCTACGAGGGTTGGCACGTCGCGCACGCCCTCACGGGCCACTCCGCGATCAAGCTCGCGAAGTCGTTCGACCCGGACGTGATCCTGCTCGACATCATGCTCCCGGACCTCTCCGGCCTCGAGGTG
>JAYTSH010000187.1:0-3064 GCA_043745755.1 Cellulomonas sp.
AGGCCCTTGGCGATGTCCCGCGTGCCGAGGTTGGTCGTCATGATGATGACGGTGTTCTTGAAGTCGACGACCCGACCCTGCGAGTCGGTCAGGCGACCGTCCTCAAGGATCTGCAGCAGCGAGTTGAAGATGTCGGCGTGCGCCTTCTCGACCTCGTCGAACAGGACGACCGAGAACGGCTTGCGCCGCACCTTCTCCGTGAGCTGACCGCCCTCGTCGTACCCGACGTAGCCGGGAGGCGAGCCGAACAGCCGCGAGACGGTGTGCTTCTCGGAGTACTCCGACATGTCGAGCTGGATGAGCGCGTCCTCGTCCCCGAAGAGGAACTCGGCGAGCGACCGGGCGAGCTCGGTCTTCCCGACGCCCGTGGGCCCCGCGAAGATGAACGAGCCACCGGGTCGCTTCGGGTCCTTGAGCCCGGCGCGCGTGCGACGGATCGCCTGGGAGAGCGCCTTGATGGCGGCCTCCTGGCCGACGACCCGCTTGTGCAGCTCGTCCTCCATGTGGAGCAGACGGCTCGACTCGGCCTCGGTCAGCTTGAACACCGGGATGCCGGTCGCGAGCGCCAGCACCTCGGCGATGAGATCCTCGTCGACCTCGGCGACCGCGTCGAGGTCACCCGACTTCCAGGCCTTCTCCTTATCGATGCGCTTGAGCCCGAGCTGCTTCTCGGCGTCGCGCAGGCGCGCAGCCTTCTCGAAGTCCTGCTCGTCGATCGCGGACTCCTTGTCGCGGCGGGTCGTGGCGATCTGCTCGTCGAGCTCACGGAGCTCCGGCGGTGCCGTCATGCGGCGGATACGCAGGCGCGCCCCCGCCTCGTCGACCAGGTCGATCGCCTTGTCGGGCAGGAACCGGTCGTTGACGTACCTGTCCGCGAGCGTGGCCGCGGCGACCAGGGCGCTGTCCGTGATGGACACGCGGTGGTGCGCCTCGTACCGGTCGCGCAGCCCCTTGAGGATGTCGATGGTCTCCTTGACCGTGGGCTCGGCGACCTGGATCGGCTGGAAGCGCCGCTCGAGGGCCGCGTCCTTCTCGACGTACTTGCGGTACTCCTCGAGGGTCGTCGCACCGATCGTCTGGAGCTCACCGCGCGCAAGCATCGGCTTGAGGATGCTCGCGGCGTCGATCGCGCCCTCGGCAGCACCCGCACCGACGAGCGTGTGGATCTCGTCGATGAACAGGATGATGTCGCCGCGCGTGCGGATCTCCTTGAGGACCTTCTTCAGCCGCTCCTCGAAGTCACCGCGGTACCGGCTGCCAGCCACGAGCGCGCCCAGGTCGAGCGTGTAGAGCTGCTTGTCCTTGAGCGTCTCGGGCACGTCGCCGCGCACGATGTCCTGGGCGAGCCCCTCGACGATGGCCGTCTTGCCGACGCCGGGCTCACCGATGAGGACCGGGTTGTTCTTGGTCCGTCTCGACAGGACCTGCATGACGCGCTCGATCTCTTTAGCGCGTCCGATGACGGGGTCGAGCTTGCCCTCGCGCGCCGCCTGGGTCAGGTTGCGACCGAACTGGTCGAGCACTGCCGAACCCGCAGGCTGCCCCTCGGCCGGGCCGCCCGAGGCGACGGGCTCCTTGCCCTGGTAGCCGGACAGGAGCTGGATGACCTGCTGGCGCACACGGTTGAGGTCGGCGCCGAGCTTGTTGAGGACCTGGGCGGCGACGCCCTCGCCCTCGCGGATGAGCCCGAGCAGGATGTGCTCGGTCCCGATGTAGTTGTGGCCGAGCTGCAGCGCCTCGCGCAGCGACAGCTCGAGGACCTTCTTGGCGCGCGGCGTGAACGGGATGTGACCCGACGGCGCCTGCTGGCCCTCGCCGATGATCTCCTGCACCTGCGCGCGCACGGCGTCGAGCGAGATGCCGAGCGACTCGAGCGCCTTGGCGGCAACCCCTTCGCCCTCGTGGATCAGGCCCAGGAGGATGTGCTCGGTCCCGATGTAGTTGTGGTTGAGCATCCGCGCCTCTTCTTGGGCGAGGACGACCACGCGACGGGCTCGGTCCGTGAAACGTTCGAACATGTGCACTCCTCACGAGCAGCGTGCGTCCCGGCCGGGGCGACGGGACAGCAGGGCGTTGTTCGATGCTAACGGCGGGACCCCCGCCAACCTGCCCGTGTTCGCCGCAGGCGTGACGCGCCCGCCACGGGACACCGCCGGCATGCCGGGAGCAGGACGCGGCCATCAGGCCGACGGGGATCGCCTCCGCGCTGTCGAGATGGGCCGGGGTGGTCGCAAGCGGCAGCTGGATGTTGAGACGCGGTACTGGGCGTTGTCCGGGCCCGGGGCCGGGGCCGGGATCCTGGGCGCGCGTGAGGCCCGGCGCCACTCTTGGGCGGCATCCTTCACGGTCGAACGGGTCGTCCCCACGCATGCCGGGGTGTTCGCGTCGAGTACAGCTCACGCTCGGTCTCCCCGCGGACGCGCCAACGACCCCGCCGTCAGGCTCCGAGCCGACCCGTCAGCGGCGCCTGCTCGGTCGGCCCGAACGACACGTGGAAGCGGGATCTCACGGCGACGTCGTCCCCTGTGACGGTGGCCGTCGCCGTCAAGACCAACGGGCCGTCGGACTCCCGCACGGTCAGGACGTAGGTGTCCGGCGCGCTCCACCCGGCGCTCGACAGGACCGGGAACCTGCCTGGTCGACCCGGCGGGCTGACCCACCCGGGCAGCCAGGTCCCGTGACCGGCCTCGACGGTCGTCGTGCGGCTGCCGGCGACCAGGGTCACGGTGTCGTGTTCAGGCCCCGCGTCGAGCGTCGCCGAGGTGATGCCCGACGCGTTGGACTCGAAGAGGATCGTGCGCCCGGACACCCGCGCCGCGGCGGCGGACGTCGGCTCCCCGGCCGGAGGGTCGAGCCGCAGACCGGTCAGCCGCGCCGTGAGCGCGTCGATAGCCGCCGGATCTGGGCTCTCGGGCCGGTCGGCGATCCCCGGCAGAAGGTGCTTCCACAGGCACCGCAGGACGAACCGGGTGTCCGCAACGGCTGCGGTGATCGCCACGACGACCTCCTGGGCGGGCAGCACCACGCAGAGCTGGCCGAACGCCCCGTCGGCGCGGTAGGCGTC
>JAYTSH010000188.1:0-2030 GCA_043745755.1 Cellulomonas sp.
CGCCATGCCGCACCCGGCCTGGCTCGACACGCACAGGGTCGCGCGGTTCGGGTAGCGCATCAGCACCGACTCGACCTTGACGTCGTCGAACAGGTGCCAGAGCGTCTTGACGGTCGTGCCGCCATCGGCCGTCAGCGTCCGGGTAGGGGTCAGCAGCCGCGGGAACAGGTCCCCGACGAGCTTGTCCCGCGTCGCCAACGGAAGGTCAGTCATGGCCGCAGGGTCGGCTGTGAGGTGCGTGAAGTAGTGCGTCGCGAGCTGCTTGGCGCGGAACGGCTGCTCCCCCAGCGCTGTCACGGCCTCAACCCTCTGCTCGGGCGTCAGGTCGACGAAGTGTCGAGGGGGCTTGCCACGGGCGCCACGCGCCGGCGCGACAAGGTTCAGGGTGATGGGCGTCCCGTTCATGCCGGGCACCCCCTCTCGGTCGATGGCTCTGGGACGCGCACAGCTCAGCTCACGACCGGCTGCAGCACGTTGAGGATGAGGTAGACGGCCGGTGCCGTCAGGAGCATCGAGTCGATGCGGTCGAGCACTCCGCCGTGCCCGGGCAGGAGCGAGCCCATGTCCTTGAGCTCGAGGTCGCGCTTCAGGAGAGACTCCGCAAGGTCGCCGATCGACGCCGTGAAGACCGTCGCCGCCCCCAGGAAGACCCCCACCATCGGCTCACCGTGGAACAGCAGCTGCAGACCGACGACACCGACGAAGCTGGCGAGCACGATCGAGCCGAGCAGACCCTCCCAGGTCTTGTGCGGGCTCACCGAGGGTGCAAGCGGGTGGCGGCCGATGAGGCTCCCGACGGCGTACCCGCCGGTGTCGCTCGCGACGCACAGGAGGATGAAGAGCAGCACGCGCGAGGCGCCGTCGGGCATCGCGAGCAGGAGCATGACGAAGCCCGCAAGGAACGGGAGGTACGCCGCCGCGAAGGTTCCCGCGGTCGAGTCGCGCAGGGCAGGTTCGCCGTTCCCGTCGAGCACGCGCCACACGACCACGCCGCCGGCGGTGAGCAGGAACGCGACGAAGAGCGCCTCGGCGCCCGCCGTGTACGCCGAGACGAGGATCCCCACGTCACCCACGAGCAGCGGCAGCAGCGGGAGGTGGATCCCGCGGCGACCGAACGCCTGCGCGAGCTCCCAGAGGCCGGCGCCGACGGCAAGGACCGCAAGGAGGACGAAGGCTTCCTTGCGGAAGTACAGCGACGCGACCACGACCGCAATCAGCGTCACCCCGACGACGATGGCGACAGGCAGGTCTCGCCCGCTGCTCGGGGTGCGGGTGGCGGTCGTCTTCACGGCGGGTGCAACTATCGACATCAGACCTCGAGCAGCTCGTTCTCCTTGGTGGCGAGCACGGTGTCGATCACGTCGACGTGCTTCTTCGTGAGGATCTCGAGCTCCTTCTCAGCCCGCACGACCTCGTCCTCGCCCGTCGCGCCATCCTTGATCATGCGGTCGAGCTCGTCCTTGGCACGTCGCCGGATGTTGCGGACCGAGATCTTCGCGTCCTCGGCCTTCGTCCGGGCGAGCTTGACAAACTCCTTGCGGCGGTCCTCCGTGAGGGCGGGCAGCATGACGCGGATGACGTTGCCGTCGTTGGACGGGTTCACGCCGAGGTCCGAGTCGCGCAGCGCCTTCTCGACAGCGGTCATCGAGGACTTGTCGAACGGTGCGATGAGGATCGTGCGGGCCTCGGTCACGTTGAACGACGCCAGCTGCTGCAGCGGGGTCGGGGTCCCGTAGTAGTCCACGAAGATCCTCGAGAACATCGCGGCGTTCGCGCGTCCCGTCCGGATCGTCGCAAAGTCCTCCTTCGCGACCTCGACCGCCTTGTCCATCTTCTCCTCGGCCTCGAGGAGGGTCTCGTCGATCACCGGTGCTCCTTCGTGTGCGTCTCGTGCGTGGGCTGTTCCCGGGCGAAACTCGTTCAGCTCGCGGTGACCAGCGTGCCGATCTTCTCACCCTGCAGTGCGCGTGTGACGTTGCCGGGCTCGGTCATCCCGAAAACCCGCATCCGCACGTCGTTGTCCCGGCACA
>JAYTSH010000189.1:0-3339 GCA_043745755.1 Cellulomonas sp.
GGCGACGTGCGCTCGGTCGGGGTGCAGGGCGACGGCCGGACGTACGGTCACCCGATCGTGCTGCGGCCGGTGTCGTCGGAGGACGCGATGACGGCCGACTGGACGCGCCTGCCCTACGACGTGCTCGCGATCATCTCGACGCGGATCACCAACGAGGTCCCCGAGGTCAACCGCGTCGTGCTCGACGTCACGAGCAAGCCGCCGGGCACTATCGAGTGGGAGTAACCCACCCACGCTGACCTGCGATCACGGAGCTGTCGATGACGCTTCCACACGGCCGCGCCGCATCGTTCTGCGACCGGATCCGGGCGAAGTGACTGACGTGGCGGGGCCAGGATCGAGACCTGTGCGGGTTGTCGCCTGCATCGTGACCGTCGCAGTCGGAGTGTTCGTTGTCGGCGGCTGCCTCCTATCGCTCTATCTGGAGGCGGTCGGGTTCGGCAGCGCCCGGGACAGCGGGATCCGGCCGGCGGTCGTCGTGCCGCTGATCGTCGGCGTCGCCGGGGGGATCCTCGTACCCACGGCCGTCTGCGTGGGGGCGGCCGTCCGCAGTCGACGCACCATCGTCATCGTCGCGCTCATCGTCGCCGCGTCCGCGGCAGCGCTCCTCGTCGGCATCCTCGGTATGGGCTGACCGCGCGGGCGGAGCTCACGGCGGCGGGCACCTCCGTACCCGAGCGCGACCAGGCCCGCCTGCGTCGGGAGCGAACGGAGGTGCTCCACTGCCACGTGATCGGCTTCAGGCGCCCTGGACGAAGGAAGGCGAGCGGGTGAGCCTGCGCCGGTTAGCCTGGGCGCGTGCGCATCGTCCATGTCTCCGACTGCTTCCCGCCCCGGACGGGCGGGATCGAGTCCCAGGTCAGCGACCTCGCAGCACAGCAGGCGGCTGCGGGCCACGAGGTCCACGTCCTCACCGCGACGCTCGGTGCCCACGGGGAGCGCGGCGGCCTCGTCGAGCACGCGCGGGGCGCGCAGGTCCACCGGCTCGGCACCCGGTTGCCGTTCGACCTGCCGGTGAACCCCGTCCAGGCGCGCCTGCTGAGCTCGGCGCTCGACTCTCTGCAGCCCGACGTCGTGCACGTGCACGCGGGCGTCGTCTCGCCGTTCGCGTTCGACGGCGCACGCCTCGCTGTCGCGCGGGGGCTGCCGACAGCGATCACCTGGCACTGCATGCTCGACGGCATGGTGCCGCCGCTGCGCGCAGCCGTCCGGGCCACGAGCTGGCGGTCGACCGCCGCCGCGTTGAGCGCCGTGAGCCGCGCGGCCGCGCAGCGCGTCGGCCAGGTGTTTGATGCGCCGGTCGAGGTCGTGCCCAACGGCATGGACCTGGAGGCCTGGGCGCCGACGGCCGGCGACGGTGTGCGCGCCGAGGGCAGCCCGGTCCACCTCATCGCGACGATGCGCCTCGCGCCGCGCAAGCGTGCGGTCGAGCTCGTCGAGCTCGTCGGGGCGGCCGCTCATCGCCTGCCCGCCGGTGCGCTGCGGCTGACGGTCATCGGCGACGGTCCGACCCGTCGGCGGGTCGAGCAGGTGGTGGTGTCGCAGGGTCTGAGGGCCGTCGTGCACCTGACCGGCCGCCTGTCGCGCGACGAGGTCCGGGCCGCGTACGCCGATGCCGACGTGTTCCTCGCGCCCGCCGAGCTCGAGGCGTTCGGCATCGCGGCCCTCGAGGCCCGGACCGCTGGGCTCGCGATCGTCGCGCGCAGCGGCACCGGGATCGAGGAGTTCGTCGTGGACGGCACGGACGGCCTCCTCGTGGCGGACGACGCGGAGATGACCGAGGCGATCGTGCATCTCGTGCGTGACGAGCGGCTCCTTGCGGGCATCCGCTCGCACAACCACGCGGTCACGCCGGCGTTCGGCTGGGACCGCGTGCTGCGGGCCGCCGCGGCCGAGTACGGCCGGGCCGGCACCCTCGCCGGCCGATAGCCCTGGTCATGACGCCTGATCGAACGCAGTCTCGATGCGCCGGAATGCACGAGTCGAACCGTGACTAACGTCCCGCTTCAGTACTGTGGTAGTGCACCACGCTTCTCATGTGGACCGCAGAAGGTTCACGGGGTCCGGAGATCACCTGGGCCCGCACCCCGGGGGTTCCTCGAAAGGGATCGGACGATCATGTCGAACGTCACAGTCACGGACCGCTTCAAGGGCGCGCGGATCATCGCGCTCCTTTCCATCATCGCCGGTGCCATCCTCATCGTCGCCGGCGGCATCACCTGGGGCGCGGTGACCTCACAGCTCAAGGACGAGAAGATCACTGTCGCCCCCGTGACCGCGGACGCCCCGGGATCGTTTGCCGGCAAGGCGGTTCAGGACCCGATCACGGCCTACGCCCAGGCGGGCGTCATCAAGGAGCACGCGCTCAAGGCCGCGAACGGCCAGACCTTCGCCGGGCTCGGCGACGCGATCAACGCCAAGAAGGCCGAGCTCAAGGCGGCTGGCAAGTCGGACGCGGACATCGCGAAGGACACCGACGTCCTCGCCATGACCGGTCAGCGCACCACGAGCATGAACGGCTCGTTCCTGCGGTCGTCGCTGTTCACCTCGGTCGTCGCCTACGGCATCGCGGCCCTCGTCATGGGCCTCGGCATCCTCTTCATCCTGGTCGGCTACGCGATCCGCGTTCTCGCAGTCAAGCCGGAGACGGTGGTCGCCCCCGTCGCGGTCGCCACGCAGGTCTGACCCACCCGGTACCACACGCCTCGGCCCGAGGTCGGCAGCTGCCGACCTCGGGCCGAGGCGCTTCTGTGTGCGACGACGGCTGCCGCGCCGCGCCCGGTCCCGCTCAGGGGCCGCGGTGCCGGGCGGCAGCTGCGATGGACCCGCCGAGCATCGCCGTGCCGGCCACAGCGAGCAGGGCGATGAGTGCGAGCTGGAGGTCGAACACAGCGCCGGCCGCCAGGGCCAGGACTCCGACGCCGATCGCTGCGATGACGAGTCCCCAGACCGCCGTGGAGACCCGCAGCCGCGGCCGCTCGACCGGGCTGGTGCCCGGCGCGTCGACGGGGGTGCCCATCGGGCTGACGGCCGGAGCCGGCCTGCTCGCCGGGGCGACGTCCGGGAAGCGTCCCGGGATCTCGGCAGTCGCGCCGGTCGGGGGGTCCTGCTGCTCGTCGCCGCTGGTGGGGAGCTGCTGGGTCGTGTCGTCGGTGCTCATCGCATCTCCTTGATCGTGACGTCGCCTGCGCCGACGTTGATGTCGAGGGCGAGCTGCGCGTCGGCGCCGTCCGCCACTGTCGTGCTCGCGAAGTGCCGCGGGCCGTTGCCGACGCCGCTGGACGTGGTCCGGGCGCCGCCGATGTCCCAGGTGATGTCGCCGACGCCGACCTGCACGTC
>JAYTSH010000190.1:0-2855 GCA_043745755.1 Cellulomonas sp.
GCGAACACGACGCCGGCCCACCTGGCCCGTGCTGCGGTCGAAGGCATGCTCTGCGCGCTCGCCGACGGCCTCGACGCCCTCGTGGCCCAGGGCGTGCCCGTGCAGCGGGTGTTCCTCATCGGTGGCGGCGCGCAGTCGGAGGCTGTCCGCCGCATCGCGCCGAGCGTGCTCGGGCTCGACGTCGCCGTCCCCACGCCCGGCGAGTACGTCGCCGACGGTGCCGCACGGCAGGCGGCCTGGGTGCTGTCCGGCGCGGCGACACCGCCCGCCTGGACCGCGGCCGGCAGCGCCGACGTCTACCGGGCCGACCCGGCCCCGCAGGTCCGCGCGCAGTATGCGGCGGTCCGTGAGCTCACCGGGACGCGCCGGGCCTGATCCGCCGTCGCCGCAGCGGAGCCCAGACGCAGCGCAGTCCAGACGCAGCGGAGCCCAGACGCAGCGGAGCCCGGCACCCCTCGACGGGTGCCGGGCTCCGCTGCGTACTCAGTGTGCCCTGCGATCGGCTTCGCCTCGCAGTTCACTCGTGCGTGTCGGTCAGCGCGTCTCGGTCAGTGCGCAGCGTCGTAGGCGGCCTTGACCCCGGCGGAGATGCGTCCGCGCTCGGACACGTGGTGCCCGTTGGCCTTCGCCCACTCGCGGATCGCGCCCGCGTCGACACCCGTGCCACGACGACCGCGCGACGGGCGGCCGGCAGCAGCCGACGTGCGCCCGCCAACCTTGCGTGCGTGACCGACCCACGTCGCGACCGAGCTGCGGAGCTCGGCGGCGTGCTCCGTCGTGAGGTCGATCTCATAGGTCACGCCGTCCACGGCGAATGTGACCGTCTCGTCGGCCGAGCCGCCGTCCATGTCATCGACGAGCAGGACCTGAACCTTCTGTGCCATTGTTGCCTCCCGGGTGAACGACGTGCATGAGAACTGATCACCGGAAGCATGCCACTCTTCGAATCGAGCGTCAAAGGGAGAGCGCGCTTTTGACGCTCAGGAATCCGAATCCGCCGCGGGCGCAATGGCCTGGGTGCCGGCCTCGCGCTCCTGGGCATCCATGCGCGCGATCGCTGCGCGTTCCGTGCGATCGGCATTCACGAGCGAGCGCATCGCGAGCCAGAACAGCAACCCGACGCCGATCGACGGGACCACGGCCGCAAAGTCGGACCAGAAGGCGTTCATCGGTGCGGACCCCCGTCCCACAGCCGCAGGCGGTCGGCTGCCGCGGCGCCCTGACTGCTCATGACAGCGGCTTCACCAGAGGGAACAGGATCGTCTCGCGGATGCCCAATCCTGTGAGCGCCATGAGAAGCCTGTCGATGCCCATTCCCATGCCACCGGCCGGCGGCAACGCGTACTCGACCGCGGTGAGGAAATCCTCGTCGACCGACATCGCCTCGTCGTCGCCCGCCGCGGCCAGCAACGCCTGCGCCTCGAAGCGCTGCCGCTGGATCACCGGGTCCACGAGCTCCGAATAGGCCGTCGCGAGCTCGAATCCCCGGACGTACAGGTCCCACTTCTCGACCAGGCCCGGCTTCGAACGGTGGTCGCGCGTGAGCGGGCTCGTCTCGACCGGGAAGTCGCGCACGAACGTCGGCGCGAAGAGCGACTTCCCGACGTGGTGCTCCCACAGCTCCTCGACCAGCTTGCCGTGATTCATGCGGGCCGGGTCGATCTGGAGGTCGAAGCGGTCGACGAGCGCCTTGAGGTACGCGTCCGAGGTGTCGTGGGTGATCTCCTCGCCGAGCGCCTGGGAAAGCGACCCGTACATGGTCAGCTGCGCCCACTCGCCGCCGAGCTCGTACTCCTCGCCGTCGGGCAGCGTGATCGTCGTGGTCCCGAGGACGTCCTGGGCGGCGGTCTGGACGAGGTCGCGCGTGAGGGCCGCCATCGTGTCGTAGTCGCCGTAGGCCTCGTACGCCTCGAGCATCGCGAACTCGGGCGAGTGCGTCGAGTCCGCCCCCTCGTTGCGGAAGTTGCGGTTGATCTCGAAGACGCGCTCGATGCCGCCGACGACGGCGCGCTTGAGGTACAGCTCGGGCGCGATGCGCAGGAACAGGTCCATGTCGAACGCGTTCATGTGCGTGACGAACGGGCGCGCCGTGGCGCCACCCGCCTGCGTCTGCAGCATGGGCGTCTCGATCTCGAGGTAGCCGCGCCGGTGGAAGTTCTCCCGCAGCGAGCGCACGACCCCCGCGCGCTGACGTGCAGTCTCCCGGGCGACCGGTCGCGCGATCAGGTCGACGTACCGCTGACGGACGCGCGCCTCCTCGGACAGCTCCTTGTGCAGCACCGGCAGCGGGCGCAAGGCCTTCGCGGCGAGCTGCCACGCGTCGGTGAAGACCGAGAGCTCGCCGCGACGCGACGAACCGACATGACCGTGGACGAACAGGTGGTCACCGAGGTCGATGTCGGACTTGAAGGCGGCGAGCCGCTCCTCGCCGATGTCCGCGAGGCTGAGCATCGCCTGCAGGCGGTTGCCCTCGCCGTCCTGCAGGGTGACGAAGCAGAGCTTGCCGGTGTTGCGCAGGAACACCACGCGGCCCGCGACCCCGACGACGTCGGCCGTCTCGGTCCCCTGCTCGAGATCCGGGTACGCGGCCCGCACCTCGGCGATCGTGTGCGTGCGCGGGACCGACACCGGGTAGGGCGCGACACCCTCCGCGAGCAGCCGCGCGCGCTTCTCGTGACGGACCCGCATCTGCTCGGGAAGATCCTCGACCGACTCCTCGACCCCGCTGGGCCCGCTGTGACTCACCGCGCCATGTTACCGAGCGCGGGAGCGCCGGCCCGCCGTACGGTGCGTCGGACGTACATCGGGCGCGCTTCAGGACGGCAGCGCGCGCTTCAGGACGGCGGTGCGGGGGT
>JAYTSH010000191.1:0-1665 GCA_043745755.1 Cellulomonas sp.
GATCACCGCGGGGATGCCCGTGAACGGGCCGCACAGCAGGACGATGCCGAGGATCGCGAGGACGATCGACCAGACGGCGAGGTTGTTCTTCGGGTAGGCATAGCCGCCGTACCCGGGCGCAGCGCCGTACGCAGCGGCAGCCGGGTACCCGGTCGCGCCGTACTGCGGGGCCGCCGGGAACGTGGGCTCCACGGGCGGCTGGGGCGCGCCGTCGCCTGGTTGCGGGGGCTGACCGCCGGCGCCATACGGGTCCTGCGGCTGATTCGGGGTCGACATCGGACCTCCTGAGATCTCGTCGGGCCGGACGGACGACGTGTGACGACCGCCACTGATCTGGACGATAGTGCGTCCACTGCCCGCACGGGCCCAGACGCGTCAGTGCACCGGCACCAGCGCCAGCGCCACGGATGCGAGCTGCGAGCTGCGTGCTGCGAGGTCAGTGACCGCCGGTGCGGGCCTGCTTGGCCAGCGTCGCCGCGCCTCCTTGGCCGTAACCGAGGATCTGGAGAACCTTGCCCGCGATGATCCCGAGCACGATGACGACCCCGCCCACCCAGACGAGCGGGACGGCCGCGAAGATCATCGCGACGGAGGACAGCACCGCACCGACGAGGACGACGATGACTGTCGTCCAAGCCGCAGTCGTGTGCCCGTGGTTGGTCGGCGGCGCGCTCGGCGGCAGGTAGGACAGGTCACGGACCGAGGTCTGCGCGGGGACCGCACGCTCGGCGCGACGTTCGACGGACTGATCGGCCATGGGGGCTTGCCTCTCGTTCTCGGAGCGACGCTCAGCGTATCTGACACCGCGTCCGGATCATGGGCGAGCACGGCGGATGATCAGCTCCCGGTCGGGTCGTCCCCGCGGGTCAGGGCGTCCCAGGCCGACCGGTCGTCGTCGGCCTCGCCGGCCGCAACCGACGTCGTCGGCTCGTGGCGACGCGAGGTGGCACCCCACCGCGCCGAGGCGCGCGCTAGCCCGAGCCCGACGAGCAGGTCGAGCAGGCCAAGGGCGCACGCGACCCAGGGCCATGACGTCGCGGCGACGGGACCGGCGAGCGCGGTCACCCCCGTGACAGCGGCGACAGCGACCGTCGCGACCGGCTCGGGGTACCGGAGCACGGCGACGACCGACGTGACGACGAGGACACCGGCGGCAGCCACGACCACGACGACGACCCAGCGCGCGACCCTTCCCACGAGTCCGACCGCCGCCGCGGCCGCGAGCAGCACGACTGCTGCCGCGAGGACCCCCGGCGCCGCCTGGCCGCCGGAGACCGCGACCTCGACGTCACCGGTGAGCGCGCTCGTCCCGCTCGCCCTGAACCACGCGGGCACGGTGGAGCCGGCGGTCGCGGCCGCGGCGGTCAGCAGTGCCACGACCCATCGACCGCGGCGAGAGCCCTCGCTCACCCGCGGGCCGATCTGAGCCGGGCGGCGATCTGCACGGCCCTGACCGCGGCGGCCGCCTTGTTGCGCGACTCCTCGTACTCGAGCCCCGGCACCGAGTCGGCGACGATCCCCCCACCCGCCTGGACGCTCGCTCGGCCGTCTCGGATGAGTGCCGTGCGGATCGCGATGGCCATGTCCATGTCGCCCGCGAGGTCGAAGTAGCCGACCGTCCCGCCGTAGATCCCCCGGCGAGCCGGCTCGATCTCGTCGATCAGG
>JAYTSH010000192.1:0-8024 GCA_043745755.1 Cellulomonas sp.
GCCGTCCTGGTCACGCACGGGCACGTCGACCACACGTGGGACGCTGCCGAGCTCACGTCGGCGTTCGGCGTGCCGTTCGTCCTCCACGCCGCGGATGCGTATCGCTTGGCGGACCCGTTCGGGACGCTCGGTCAGGTCGGGGCGGCGCACGACGAGAACGGGCCGCTCGCCCGCGCCCTGGCGGACATCGGCGCGGGCCCCGACTCGTACCGTGCACCCGACCGGGTCGAACCGTTCGGCCGCGAGCCCAGCCCCGACGGCCGCACAGCCGACGTCGTGCTCGAGCTCGGCGGCGTACGGCTCGTCGCCCGCCACGCTCCCGGCCATACCGAGGGATCGACGCTCTACCTCCTCGACAGCGAGCCGGCAGTCGCCCTGACCGGTGACGTGCTCTTCGCGGGGTCGATCGGACGCTCCGACCTGCCCGGGGGCGACGCAGCCGTCATGGCGGACACGCTCCGCGACGTCGTGCGTCGCCTCGACCCGCAGACGCTCGTGCTGCCGGGGCACGGACCGTCGTCGCGGCTCGGTGTCGAGCTGCGTGGCAACCCCTACCTGCGCGGGTAGGTCCCCGGTCACCTGGCAGGATGGGGCACCATGGCCCGACCGACCCCGCTGTCCGGATTCCCTGAGTGGTTGCCCGACGGGCGCATCGTCGAGCAGCACGTGCTCGACGTGCTGCGACGCACGTTCGAGCTCCACGGTTTCGCCGGGATCGAGACACGCGCGGTCGAGCCGCTCGACCAGCTGCTCCGCAAGGGCGAGACCTCCAAGGAGGTGTACGTCCTGCGCCGTCTCCAGGAGGAGCAGGACGCGCCGGGGGAGGAGCGCGCGGGCCAGCTCGGCCTCCATTTCGACCTGACTGTGCCGTTCGCGCGGTACGTGCTCGAGAACGCCGGCCACCTCGCGTTCCCGTTCCGCCGCTACCAGATCCAGAAGGTGTGGCGCGGCGAGAGGCCCCAGGACGGACGCTTCCGCGAGTTCGTGCAGGCGGACATCGACGTCGTCGCCGCGGGGGAGCTCGCCTACCACTACGAGGTCGAGCTGCCCCTCGTCATGGCTGAGGCGCTGGGCGCACTGAGGGCCATCGGCGTCCCGCCCGTACGCATCCTCGTCAACAACCGGAAGGTCGCCGAAGGGTTCTACCGCGGCCTCGGTCTCGATGACGTGGACGGGGTGCTGCGCAGCATCGACAAGCTCGACAAGATCGGCGCGGTCGGGGTCGCCGCGCTGCTCGTGGCCGAGACCGGCGCGACCGCAGAGCAGGCCGACGCGTGCCTCGCCCTCGCGACGATCTCCGGGGACGACGACGGTGTCATCACCCGGGTCCGCGAGCTCGCAGCTGCGCACGCTGTCGCTTCCGAGCTGCTCGAGGAGGGGCTGGGCGAGCTCGGGACCCTCATGCGAGCCGCGGCGTCGCGTGCGCCCGGCGTCGTCGTGGCTGACCTGAAGATCGCTCGCGGGCTCGACTACTACACCGGTTCAGTCTACGAGACGCTGCTCGTCGGGCACGAGCAGCTGGGGTCGATCTGCTCAGGCGGTCGCTACGACACGCTCGCCTCCGACGGCACGACGACGTACCCCGGGGTCGGACTGTCCATCGGCGTCTCGCGCCTCGTCTCACGGCTCCTGACGGGTGGGCTCGTGCGGGTCACCCGCTCGGTGCCGAGCGCGGTGCTGGTCGCTGTCACCTCGGAGGACCTGCGCCCGGAGTCGGATGCCGTGGCGACCGCACTGCGCGCGCGAGGGATCCCCGTGGAGGTCGCGCCGTCGGCGGCGAAGTTCGGCAAGCAGATCCGGCACGCCGACCGGCGCGGCATCCCGTTCGTGTGGTTCCTCGGGGCGCCGGACGAGCACGGCGCCCCGACGTCGGACCAGGTCAAGGACATCCGCTCGGGCGACCAGCAGGCGGCCGACGCCGCGACCTGGGAGCCGTCGTCTGACGACTGGTGGCCCAGGGTCGTCCCCGCGGCCTGATCGGCGCAGCCGTTGACTAGAATCTCCAGGGCGCCGGTCTCCGCGCGCTCCTGATCGTCCCGGAAGGACTCATTCGTGCTTCGCACCCATACGGCCGGCTCGCTGCGAGTCGAGCACATCGGCACCACCGTCACCCTCACGGGCTGGGTGGACCGGCGCCGGGATCACGGCGGGGTGGCGTTCATCGACCTCCGGGACGCGTCGGGGATCGCCCAGGTCGTGATCCGCGACGAGGCCGTAGCGCACGGGCTGCGCAACGAGTACGTGCTCCAGGTGACCGGGATCGTCGGTGCCCGCCCGGCGGGCAACGAGAACGCGCACCTGTCCACCGGAGCCATCGAGGTCGTCGCCGAGACGATCGTGGTGCTCAACGAGTCCGCCCCGCTGCCGTTCCAGGTGTCCTCGGCCCTCGACGAGGCAGTCGGCGAGGAGGTCCGGCTGAAATACCGGTACCTCGACCTGCGTCGCCGGGCCCCCGCGCACGCGCTGCGCCTGCGCTCCAAGGTCAACCAGGCCGCGCGGCGGGTGCTCGACGCGCACGACTTCGTCGAGATCGAGACGCCGACTCTCACGCACTCGACCCCGGAGGGTGCACGCGACTTCGTCGTGCCCGCGCGACTCGCGCCCGGGTCCTGGTACGCGCTGCCGCAGTCGCCGCAGCTGTTCAAACAGCTGCTCATGGTCGCCGGCATGGAGCGCTACTACCAGATCGCCCGCTGCTACCGCGACGAGGACTTCCGCGCCGACCGGCAGCCGGAGTTCACCCAGCTCGACGTCGAGATGAGCTTCGTCGAGCAGGACGACGTCATCGAGCTCGGCGAGGAGGTCCTCGTCGCACTGTGGGACCTGATCGGCTACACCATCCCGACGCCGATCCCGCGCATGACGTTCGCGGACGCGATGGACCGGTTCGGCAGCGACAAGCCCGACCTGCGGTTCGGTCTCGAGCTCGTCGAGATGACCGAGTACTTCGCCGACACCCCGTTCCGCGTCTTCCAGGCGCCGTACGTCGGTGGCGTCGTGCAGCCGGGTGGCGCGTCGACCCCCCGCCGCGGGTTTGACGCGTGGCAGGACTGGGCCAAGCAGCGCGGTGCCAAGGGGCTCGCCTACGTGACGATCTCCGAGGACGGCGAGCTCGCCGGGCCGGTCGCCAAGAACTTGTCCGACGCCGAGCGCGCCGGGCTCGTCGCGGCCGTTGGCGCCAACCCCGGGGACGCGGTGTTCTTCGCGGCCGGCAAGCGCGCCGAGGCCCAGACGCTGCTCGGTGCGGCACGGCTCGAGATCGGACGACGCGGCGGCCTCATCGACCCGGCCGCGTGGGAGTTCGTCTGGATCGTCGACGCACCGCTCTTCAAGCCGACGGGCGAGGACGACGACGTCTCGCTCGGGACGAGCGCCTGGACGGCAGTGCACCACGCGTTCACGTCGCCCACCCCGGAGTGGATCGACACGTTCGAGCAGAACCCCGGGGCCGCGCTCGCCTACGCCTACGACATCGTCTGCAACGGCAACGAGATCGGTGGCGGCTCGATCCGTATCCATCGCCGCGACGTCCAGGAGCGGGTCTTCGGGGTCATGGGAATCGACGAGGCCGAGGCGCAGGAGAAGTTCGGCTTCCTGCTCGACGCGTTCGCGTTCGGGGCCCCGCCGCACGGCGGGATCGCGCTCGGATGGGACCGCGTCGTCGCACTGCTCACGGGGTCGGAGTCGATCCGCGACGTCATCGCGTTCCCGAAGTCGGGCGGCGGGTACGACCCGCTGACCGGTGCCCCGGCGCCGATCACGCCTGAGCAGCGCCGTGATGCCGGTGTGGACGCGAAGCCGAAGGTCGTCGCAGTCGCGTCGGAGTAGCGCGCGCTTGCCTGCGGGGCGGCCTCCTCACCATCGTGGGGGAGGCCGCACCTCGCCCGTGAACGCCTGATGACGCCGCGGCGGCTCCTCGGGGGTTGTCGCGGGGTCGACGACCAGGAACGACCCTGTGGCGACGCGGGCGCACCGACGCAGCCGCCGAAAGACGACGCGGTCGATCGGCGGTGGCGAGATCACGGGCGCAGCGTCGTCAATGGGTGATCGCGAGGCGCGCGTAGAGCCGCCGCAGGAACGGTGGCGACCACCAGTTGGCTCGCCCGAGGACTGTCATCGTGGCCGGGACGAGCAGCAGCCGGACGACCGTCGCGTCGATGAGGACCGCGACCGCCAGTGCGAAGCCGACCTCCTTGATGACCAGCAGCTTGCCCGCGACGAACCCGGCGAACACCACGATGATGATCGCCGCCGCGGACGTGATGATCCGTCCCGAGCGCTGCAGACCGAGCCGGACCGCGTCGTCGTTGGAGAGGCCCGAGTCGTGCAGCTCCTTGATCCGCGACAGCAGGAACACCTCGTAGTCCATCGCCAGCCCGAACGCGAAGGCGATGACGAGGACGAGGACGTAGGTCTCGATACCACCGGTCGACACGAAGCCGAGCAGGTCGGACAGGTGCGCGTCCTGGAACACCCAGACCAGGACGCCCAGCGAGGCCGCGATCGAGATGGCATTCGTGAGCAGCGCCTTGACGGGGATGACGACGGACCCGGTCATGAGGAACAGCAGGACGAAGGTCGCCAGCGCGACGATCGCGACGGCCCAGGGCACCCGCGACATCAACGACGCCGTGAAGTCCAGCTGCCCGGCGGCCTGCCCGGTGACCCACACGGGGAACGGTGCGTCGAGCGCCCGCACCTCGGTGACGACGCGCTCCGCCACGGCGCCGCCGGGGTCGGTGTCGTTGGGCCGCACCCCGATGACGACGTGCGAGCCGGTCGGCGAGGGTGGGTCGACCGACACGACATCCGCAAGATCGCCGAGCTGAGCGGCCCAGGCGGTGGCCGTCGCGAGGGAGGTCTGGGCGACCACGATCACGGGAGCGGTCGTCGCCGCCGGGTACTGGCGGGCGAGGAGCTGCACGTAGTCGCGCTGGTCGCTGCCGAGCGGCAGCAGCTGGGTCGTGGAGTTGCGCAGCTCGAGGTGGGTCAGTGGCACGGCGAGGGCGCCGAGCAGTGCGAGCGCGCCGAGCATGACCCACCACGGGTGGCGCTGCACGCGGCCCGTGAGCCGGGAGAAGATGCCCTCCTCGGACTGCACGTCGGCGGTACGTGCCAGCAGCGCACGCAGACCGGGCACGCGTGAGATGAGCCCCGGTCGCACGAGCCGGCGTCCGAACAGGACGAGCATCGCCGGCACGAGCGTGAGGGCCGTGCCCACCGCCACGAGGATCACCGCGACGCCGGCGGCGCTGATGGCGCGCAGGATCTGGGGACGGAACACGAGCAGGCCGGCGATCGAGATCGCGACCGTCAGAGCGGAGAACGTGACGGTGCGCCCGGCCGTCGACATGGTGCGGACGAGGGCGGTGACGACCGCGCCGTCGCCGCGCCGTCGCCTGGCCGCGAGGCCTCCGTCACCGTCGGTGAGATGGTGCAGCTCCTCGCGGAACCTGGACACGATGAGCAGGCCGTAGTCGATCGACAGCCCCAGTCCGAGGATCGTCACCACGTTGACGACCGACGAGTCCAGGTCGATGAGGTACGAGAGGCCGAGCAGCGCACCGAGCCCGCCGGCGATCGAGGCGATCGCGCCGATCATCGGCATCGAGGCGGCCAGGAACCCGCCGAACACCATGATCATCACGAGCAGTGCCGCCGGCAGGGCGATCGTCTCGCCGGTGAGGAGGTCCTTCTCCACCTGGGACGTGATGGCGTCGAAGATGAGGGTCGCGCCGCCGATCTGCCCGGTCGCCTCGGGGGCGACCGCTCGCAGGTCGGACGGGACCTGGTCGAGCCGGCGTTCGACCGCGGTGAGCGCGGTGGCCTCGGCGGACGAGCTGAGGCCGGGAGTCAGCTCGACGACGACGAGGAAGCCCTGCTTGTCCTGGGCGATGAGCGGCGCCGCCGCCGGGTTCGCCGCACCGCCGGGAAGGACGAGCGGGTCGATGACCGACGCGACGCCGCCGATCGCCATCAGCGAGGTGCGTGCGGGGGTGAGGGCGTCGGCCAGGCCGGCGGTCGCCGGGTCGACGTTCTGCACCGCGAGCGTGAGTGACTTGCCGCTCGTGCTCGCATCACGCAGGATGCCGTTCGCGGTCGCGCTCTGCGAGCCGGGCACCGACGGCTCCCCGATCGTGAGCCGGTCGAACAGGTTCTGGCCCTGGACCCCGAACACTGCGAGACCGAACCCCAGCATCGTGATGACGAGCCACGCGAGCAGGGCGCGACGGGGATGATGGGCGACTGCGCGACCTAGGCTCTCGAACACGCTGACCAGCATCCCAGCACTCCGCGCCGCCGCGCACACCCAGCGGGGGCGAAGAGTTCGCCGGGCGGTGCGTAGGCTCGACGCATGGACCTGTTCGACACCGTGAGCTCGACGGCGCAGGGGCTTCCCGTTGCGTCGGCAGGCTCACCGCTCGCGGTCCGGATGCGACCCAGGACGGTCGAGGAGGTCGCCGGGCAGGCGCACCTGCTGGTGCCGGGGTCCCCGCTGCGGCGCCTCGTCGAGCCCGGTGAAGCGAATGCGCGTCGCGTGGCACCCACCTCGGTCGTCCTGTGGGGTCCTCCCGGGACGGGCAAGACGACGCTCGCGTACCTCATCGCTGCGACGTCGGGCCGCCGGTTCGTCGAGCTGTCCGCCGTCACCGCGGGGGTCAAGGACGTCCGCGCGGTGATCGAGGACGCTCGGCGCAGGCTCGCGACGGATGGCGGCGAGACGGTCCTGTTCATCGACGAGGTCCACCGGTTCACCAAGGCCCAGCAGGACGCGCTGCTGCCGAGCGTCGAGAACCGGTGGGTGACGCTCGTGGCCGCGACGACCGAGAACCCCAGCTTCTCGGTGAACTCGCCGCTGCTGTCGCGGTCGCTGCTGCTGACGCTCCGGCCGCTCGACGTCGAGGACGTGCGCCTGCTCGTGCGGCGCGCGATCGAGGACGAGCGTGGGTTCGGCGGCACGGTGGCGCTGACCGACGACGCGGAGAGCCACCTCGTGCGGCTTGCCGCGGGGGACGCGCGCAAGGCGCTGACGATCCTTGAGGCTGCCGCGGGCGCCGCGCTCACGGGTCCGATGGACGACGCGTCGGGCGTGACCCCCGTCGTCATCGACCTGGAGACCGTGGAGCGCGCGATCGACGTGGCGGCTGTGCGGTACGACCGTGACGGGGACCAGCACTACGACGTGATCAGCGCGTTCATCAAGTCGATGCGCGGCTCCGACGTCGACGCCGCGCTGCACTACCTGGCGCGGATGGTCGCAGCGGGGGAGGACCCGCGGTTCATCGCGCGACGCATCGTCATCGCCGCGGCCGAGGAGGTCGGGATGGCTGACCCGAGCGCGCTCCAGACAGCTGTCGCGGCCGCCCAGGCCGTGGCGCTCATCGGCATGCCGGAGGCCCGGATCATCCTGGCGGAGGCCGTCGTGCACGTGGCCACCGCACCCAAGTCGAACGCGTCCTACCAAGGGATCGACGCCGCACTGGCCGACGTGCGAGCCGGTCGCATCGGCACCGTCCCGATGCACCTTCGCGACGCCCACTACGCCGGTGCACGCCCGCTCGGGCACGGTCAGGACTACCGGTACGCGCACGACGAGCCCCACGCGGTTGCCGCGCAGCAGTACCTGCCCGACGAGCTCGTCGGCACGCGGTACTACACGCCGTCGGACCGCGGCTACGAACGCCTCGTCGCGGAGCGGCTGGACCGCATCCGCGCGCTCCTGTCCGCGGGGGAGGCTCACGCCCTGACCCAGGACCGCTGAGCCCGCGAGCGGCGATCGGCAGGTCCCGACCGTCGGGGTTCGGGTGGCGCCCTCAAGACGGTATGATGGGGAAGTTGCCTGGCGGGTGATGGGCGTGCGCAAGCACGGACATGCCGGTCGGGTGACCACCTGGGGCCTCAGCCGCCGCGTTCCGCACGCCGGGATCGCACCATGGTCGGCCCCACGCCCGCCGGAGACCTCCGCGTCCGGGTGTGACGTCTACAACGACAGGAAGTTCGTCTGTGAGCAGTGTGACCCGTGC
>JAYTSH010000193.1:0-2395 GCA_043745755.1 Cellulomonas sp.
AGTCCGGGACCCACAGGACGGTCGTCCGGGTGCTCATCGGGGCCACCTCATCCGTGCCACCTCATCCGACGAGCCGCAGCGGCGCGGTGGGGACCAACCACTCCACGAGCGCGGCCGGAGCTGCCGGCACAGCTGGCGCCACGGGTCCGACGCTCCGGACCAACGGCAGGGTCAGCTCCACGCTCTGACGCACACCGGCACCACCCCGTCCGGTGCGCGTGACCCGCAGCTCGCACGTGCGCAGCCGACCGTCGCCCGCACCGACCCCGCTCCAGCGCCCACGTTCCGCCGTCAGGACGACGTCCGCACCGGACCACGTCCCGCTCGTCAGCAGCACGGACCCACGCTCGCGCGCGCGCGACACCAGGCGCCGCCGGTCACCGTCCGTGAGGACGGCCTCGGGGCCGACCAGCACGACGTCCACGCCGTCGAGCAGCGCGGCGATCACCGTGGGTGCCTCCATCCCTGGCTGCGGCACGACCGCGAGCCGTTCGAGGTCGACACCGGCCTGGGCGGCCGCCAGCAGCCCGACCGTCGGCTGCCCGACGACGGCCGCCCAGGCCCCGCCGCCGCACGCCTCGGCCAGCAGCGCCAGGACGAGCGAGGTCGACCCGAGCACGGCCACGGTGCTGCCCCGACGCAACCCGTCGGGCAGCAGCGCCGAGAGCGCGCCGGGAACGGGCAAGGAAGGGCGCTCGCTCGTGACGAGAGAGGTGCGACGGACCGGCGCACCGTCCTCCGCCCGCGCACGGGGCGCCGGGACCTCGGGCACAGGCGCCGCGGGTACAGGGATCTCGAGCACAGGGATCTCGAGCACAGGGATCTCGGACGCCGTCCGGCGCAGGCTCCGCGCCCCGGTCAGCAGCTCCGCACGTGCGAGGGTGGCGCGCGCCAGGGCCGCACGCTCGTCCTGCGTCGCCACCATCACCGCCACCATCACCTCCGACATCACCCCTCCCCCGTCACGCTCGCGATCGTCCCCGAGCGACATCCGGATCGAACATGTGTTCGATCATGCCAGTAGATGCCGACACCGCGAGCCTGTCAATCCGCGGAGCGCGTCGCCGGAGAGCGCTCGAGGGTCTGGCTCGGCATGATGGGTCCAGGCGGTCGCACCGGCCGTCCCGGACCGAGGAGAACCCCGTGGTCGTACCCCTGACCCGCCCGCTCGCACCGGACCCGTACGCCCTGCTCCCCGCCGTCCCGCCCTTCACGCTCACGAGCGACGACGTGCGCCACGGCGAGCGCCTGCCCGACGCGCACGCGGCACCCCCGCGCGCGAACGTGTCCCCGCACCTGCACTGGGAGGGCTTCCCGCCGCAGACGCGCTCGTTCTTCGTCAACGTGTTCGACCCGGACGCGCCGGGCCCGTCGGGCTGGTGGCACTGGGCCGTCGTCGACCTGCCGGTCACGACGACGACGCTCGCCCGCGGAGCCGGGTCGTCCGACGCCGGGCGGCTACCCCTCGGGGCGTTCCACCTGCGCGGGGACGACGGGGTCGCGGGGTACGTCGGCGCGGCACCCCCACCGGGCGACCGCGAGCACCGGTACGTCTTCGCGGTGCACGCGCTCGACGTCGAGCACGCGACCATCGGCCCACAGACCATGCCCGGTGCCGCGGCGTGCGGCGCCACCTTCCACACGATCGCCCGCGCACTGCTCGTCGCCACCTACCGGCGCTGAGGACCCCAGCGCCGCTCCAAGCTGGCCCTGCCGGGTGCCCTGCTCGCGGCCGCGCCCGGGGTCGAGCTCGTGGACGGGCTCGCGCTGGAGTAGGCCGGCGGCTGGTCCGACCCGCCCGGTCAGGCCTCGGGTGCCCGACGCGTGACGCGCTGGCTCGCGTTCCAGTCCCGCATGCGCTGCGGGTAGCCGGTCCGGTGCACGTCGTAGACCGGGATCCCGAGGTTGCGCGCGAGCTCGTACGCCTCCTTGGCGCCCGGGACCTTGCGCCGCGTCCACTCACCCGTCGTCGCGATGAGCATGAGCGTCGTCTGCGTCACGTGCGTCTCGGGCTCGACATAGGCCTCGACGCCGACGCGGGTCGCCACGAAGTCACGCAGGTGCGCGAGGGTCGCCTGCTGCGCCTGGCGGGGCGACGGCACGTCCGCGGTGCCGTCAGCGGTGCGCGCCCGACGACGCGAGAACAAGCCCATGCCTGGAGCGTAGCGGGCAAGGTTGGCAGCCACCTGGGAACCCGCCACACGCCGATCCCATGTCAATAAGACATGGGATGAATGTTCCCGGCGTCACAGCCCTCGCACACCCGTACGGTTCGTTCGCCGCGCACCGGGATGACAAGATGGTCGGCGAGCACCGCAAGTACCACACGTCCTGCACAGACCCGCTCTGAGGAGTTGCACGTGGCCGACACGAACGGCACCGCTTTCGACATCGT
>JAYTSH010000194.1:0-1707 GCA_043745755.1 Cellulomonas sp.
AGACGCGACCCGGCCGGCGCTCGACCCGGTCGAGTCGGTGCACCAGCTCGCGAAGCTGGGCGTCGCGCACGTGACGTTCCACGACGACGACGTCGTCCCGTTCGGCTCCGACGCCGCCGCCCGCGACGCGATCCTGGCGCGCTTCAAGGGCGCGCTCGACGAGACCGGCATCACTGTCGAGATGGTCACGACCAACACGTTCAGCCACCCGATCTTCAAGGACGGCGCGTTCACGTCGAACGACCGTCGCGTGCGCCGCTACGGCCTGCGCAAGGTCATCCGCAACGTCGACCTCGCCGCCGAGCTCGGTGCCGCGACGTTCGTCATGTGGGGCGGGCGCGAGGGTGCGGAGTACGACTCGGCCAAGGACCTCAAGGCCGCGCACGACCGCTACCGCGAGGGCATCGACACCGTCGCCGGCTACATCAAGGACAAGGGCTACGACCTCAGGATCGCTATTGAGCCGAAGCCGAACGAGCCCCGCGGCGACATCCTGCTGCCCACGGTCGGTCACGCGCTCGCGTTCATCGCACAGCTCGAGCACGGCGACATCGTCGGCCTCAACCCGGAGACCGGTCACGAGCAGATGGCCGGCCTGAACTACACCGGCGGGCTCGCCCAGGCGCTGTGGTCCGGGAAGCTCTTCCACATCGACCTCAACGGCCAGAAGTCCATCAAGTACGACCAGGACCTCGTGTTCGGCCACGGCGACCTGTTCTCCGCATTCGGCACCGTCGACCTGCTCGAGAACGGCTTCCCGAGCGGCGGCCCGCGGTACGACGGCCCGCGTCACTTCGACTACAAGCCCTCACGCACCGAGGACATGGCCGGTGTCTGGGAGTCCGCCGCGGCGAACATCCAGTCCTACCTGATCCTCAAGGAGCGCGCCCTCGCGTTCCGCGGCGACCCCGAGGTCCAGGCGGCGCTCGAGGAGGCCGGCGTCTACGAGCTGGCCCAGCCGACGATCGCCGAGGGCGAGACCCTCGACGACCTCCTGAACGACCGCTCGGCCTTCGAGGACCTCGACGTCGAGGACGTCGCCAAGCGCGGCTTCCACTTCGTCCGCCTCAACCAGCTCGCGCTCGAGCACGCGCTCGGCGCCCGCTGACCCGCACGCAGCACTGACCCACCCCGCTCGACCGCGACGTCCGCACCCGCACCCCGGGTGCGGACGTCGCGCTTTCGCCAGATGGAGACCCGACAATGACGCTCGTCGCCGGGGTGGACTCGTCCACCCAGTCCTGCAAGGTCGTCGTGCGCGACGCCGCGACGGGCGCACTCGTGCGCTCGGGACGCACCGCGCACCCTGACGGCACCGAGATCGACCCCACGCACTGGTGGGACGCCCTGCAGGTCGCCGTTGCCGACGCGGGAGGCATGGACGACGTCGAGGCGATCTCGGTCGGCGGCCAGCAGCACGGCATGGTCGCGCTGGACGCCGACGGCGCGGTCGTGCGCGACGCGCTCTTGTGGAACGACACCCGCTCGGCGCAGTCCGCGCTCGACCTCATCGACGAGCTCGGCGCCGCGGGAGACGGTGACGGCGCTGCCGCCTGGGCCACGGCCATCGGCTCCGTACCGGTCGCGTCCCTGACCGTGTCCAAGCTGCGCTGGCTGCGCGACCACGAACCCGCCAACGCCGCCCGGGTGGCAGCCGTCGCGCTCCCCCACGACTGGCTGACCTGGCGGCTCGCCGGCCACGGACCG
>JAYTSH010000195.1:0-2332 GCA_043745755.1 Cellulomonas sp.
GGACTGGGACGTCTCGAAGTTCAAGCACACGTGGTGGAAGAAGGGCACGAAGCTCGCCAAGGACCCGTCCGGCCAGCCCATCAAGGCCGCCGACGTGACGATCGGCTCCGTGTTCCACGTCATCCCTGCGGACCTGCACGAGGCTGCGCACCCGCTCGACGAGAAGGCCAAGGCCGTCGTGCTGCTGGTGCGTCTCGACCCGCGTGACCTCAAGGAGGCCGACGACCGCAAGGGCTGGTCGTACGACGGCATCGTCGCGTACTCGAAGATCTGCACCCACGTCGGGTGCCCCGTCGCGCTCTACGAGCAGCAGACGCATCACCTGCTGTGCCCGTGCCACCAGTCCACATTCGATGTGGCGGACGGCGCCAAGGTGATCTTCGGTCCCGCCAAGCGGCCTCTGCCCCAGCTGCCCATCGAGGTAGACGCCGAGGGCTACCTCGTGGCCCAGTCGGACTTCCACGAACCCGTCGGCCCAAGCTTCTGGGAGCGCCTCAAGTGAGCACGACCACGAAGCGCAGCGCAGGTCCCGCAGCCGCGACCGCCGACTACCTCGACCAGCGCACCGGTATCGGGACCGCGGTCAAGGCGTTCGCGCGCAAGATCTTCCCCGACCACTGGTCGTTCCTGCTTGGTGAGATCGCGCTGTTCAGCTTGGTCGTGCTGCTCATCTCGGGTGTGTTCCTCACCGCGTTCTTCGTCCCGAGCATGAACGAGACGGCGTACAGCGGGCCGTGGGCCGCGATGCAGGGCGTCCAGATGTCCGAGGCGTTCGCCTCGACGCTGCGGCTCTCGTTCGAGGTACGCGGCGGCCTGCTGATGCGGCAGATCCACCACTGGGCGGCCCTGCTGTTCATGGCATCGATCGTCACGCACATGATGCGGGTCTTCTTCACCGGGGCGTTCCGCAAACCGCGCGAGATCAACTGGGTCGTCGGCTTCACGCTCATGCTCCTCGGCCTCGCGGCCGGCTTCACCGGCTACTCGCTGCCCGACGACGTCCTCTCCGGCAACGGCCTGCGGATCACGGACGGTGTCATCCGCTCCGTCCCGATCCTCGGCAGCTACATCTCGTACTTCCTGTTCGGAGGCGAGTTCCCGGGCCAGGACCTGATCCCCCGCCTGTTCACGATCCACATCCTGGTCGTGCCCGGGCTGATCCTCGCGCTCGTGGGGCTGCACCTGTTCCTCGTCGTCCTGCACAAGCACACGCAGTACCCGGGCTCCGGTCGGACCGACAGCAACGTCGTGGGGTACCCGCTCTTCCCGGTCTACACCGCGAAAGCTGGCGGTTTCTTCTTCATCGTGTTCTCGGTCATCGCGCTGATGGCAGCCACGATGACGATCAACCCGGTCTGGAGCTACGGGCCGTACGACCCGTCGCCCGTGTCCGCGGGCTCGCAACCGGACTGGTACATGCTCTTCCTCGACGGTGCGCTCCGGCTCATGCCGGGTCAGGCCGAGGTCGTCATCGGCGGGTTCACGCTGCCGCTCAACGTCCTCATCCCCGCGATGGTGATCCCGGGCGTGCTGTTCACAGCGCTCGCTGCCTACCCGTTCATCGAGGCGGCCGTCACGGGCGACAAGCGTGAGCACCACGTGCTCGACCGTCCCCGGAACGTCCCGTTCCGGACCGCGTTCGGCGTCTCGCTGCTCACCGCCTTCGTGATCCTGATCCTCGCCGGGTCCAACGACCTCATCGCGACGCACTTCCACCTGTCGATCAACGACATCATCCAAACGCTCCGGGTGCTGCTGTTCGTCGCGCCCGCGTTCGCGTTCTGGATCACCAAGCGCATCTGCCTGGGTCTGCAGCGCAGGGACCGCGAACTCGTGCTGCACGGGCACGAGACGGGCCGCATCGTCCGGTTCGCCCACGGCGAGTACGTCGAGGTCCACCGGCCGCTCCACGAGGACGAGCGGTGGCTCCGCGTCCAGCACGAGACCCGGCGCCCCCTCGAGATCGAGCCGGCCGAAGACTCCCGCGGGGTCCGGCGCAAGGGGTACCGGGCCGACCGGTTCCGTCAGCGGATCTCGCGCATCTTCTTCGACGACCGTGTGGAGCCCGTGACGCCCGCGGAGCTCGCGGCCGCTCAGGTGCACGGCGAGCACGACACGCTCAGCGTTGGACCCGCAGCGACCGGCGCCCACAGCGCGATCACCCAGGGCGCCGAGGCGGACCAGCGGAATCTCTGATCCTGCGTCAGAGTTGCAGGTGAGGGACGGCGAGCGGCTGGACGGGCTCGCCGCAGCTCCGTCCTGACGGAGCACACAAGCTGCCGCGGCGCATGCTGCGGCCCGACAGGAGAGGCATCGCGCCATGACTGACTAC
>JAYTSH010000196.1:0-1569 GCA_043745755.1 Cellulomonas sp.
TACGTCCTGACCCCGAACCAGCACATCGGTGCGTACAAGGTCGGCTTCGCGGCCGAGTGGCTGACCCGTGAGTACCTCGCGCGACGCGGCGGCGGGCGGATCCGCCCCGACGAGCTCGTCGCCTCGCGCTGCAGCCTGTTCGGCTACACGCTCAAGGAGATGAAGATCGACGGCCAGCTCATCCGGCCGACGTTCCTGCGTCCCGACCAGCAGTCGCAGGTCGGCGAGGAGGCGTACGACGCCGGGGCCAAGATCATCACCGACTTCTTCAAGAGCGAGCTCGCGCAGTTCCTGACCGACGACCTGGACCCCCTGGGCCGCCAGATCATCGAGGTCTGCCTGCGGGACGGGTCGATCGACGACTACGTGGCGCTCACGCCCCTGTACATCTGACCGTCACGATCGACTGACTGGTCAGCACAACCGACCGTCGGGCACGAAAGGCCCCGTCAGCCCGAACCGGGCGGACGGGGCCTTTCGTGCCCGGTCCACTCGGTAGCCCGGTCCGTTCGAGCGCCTGGGCTCAGCGTGGCAGCTGGACGCCGGTGAGCTCCGCGAGCCCGGCGAGCAGCCCGTCCTGGACGGCGAGGTCGGACGCCTCGGGGTTGGCGACCTGGATCTCGAACCGCTTGACGTAGCGCCCTGTGACCCGCGCACCGTCGTCGTCGGACGTCGCGAGCCAGACCTGCGTCGCCGCGCCGTCACCCACCTCGTCCCACGCGTCCGGACCGCCCAGCTTGGTCTTGATCCAGCCCGGGTCCACGGTCGTCGCCAGGACGTCCGGCCACTGCCGCGCGACGGCGAAGGCAAGGACCACGTCGCACAGCTTGGAGTCGGAGTAGGCCGCCATGCCGTCCCACGCGCGTGCGGTGCGCTGCAGGTCGTCGAGGGCGACGTGGCCCTGCGACTCGAGACCGGACGTCAGGTAGACGAGCCGGCGCGGTCGCGGCATGAGCGCCGTGAGGAGGTACGGCGCGACGACGTTGACGCCAAAGAGGCGCTCGATCCCGTCCGCGGTCACGGCGCGCTCGGGGACGCCGCCACCGATGCCCGCGTTGTGGATGACGGCGTCGAACGGTCCGGCGGCCGTCGCGCTCGCAGCCAGCGCGCGCGTCTGCGCGAGGGACGCGAGGTCCCCGACGACGACGTCACGCACGCCCGGGAGCGCCGCGCGGAGCTCGGCCGCACGCGCGGTGCTGCGGGCGTGGCCGACGACGTCGTGGCCGGCGGCGAGCAGCTGCCGGACCGTCTCGAGTCCGATGCCGTCGGTCGAGCCGGTGACGAGGATGCGTGACACAACGGTCTCCTGGGGGGGTGGGGAGCGTGCGAGGTCGAGGTGCGGTCCTACTTGCCCAACCCGACGACGAGGTTGATCATCGCCGCGATGATCCCGGTGCCGACCACAGAGGAGATCAGGCCCGGGCGGAGGGCCGCCGCGCGGAGCTCGGTGCTCAGCAAGTTGGTGTCGGACACCTGGTAGGTCATGCCGATCGTGAACGCGAGGTAGGCGAAGTCCGTGCACAGGGGCGCTTCGGTCCCCTTGAAGTCGATCCCGCCGAGCTCCCCGGC
>JAYTSH010000197.1:0-1981 GCA_043745755.1 Cellulomonas sp.
TGGGCGAACTGGCTGCCGAACCGCTCCGCGAGCACCGTCTGCGCCTGCGCCGACTCGGTGCCCGGGATCGAGAACGAGTCCGAGAACGACCCGCCGCCCGTGACGGCCGCCGTCCCGACGCCCGCGAGCACGAGCAGCCACGCAAGCAGCACGTACCACCGGCGCCGCATGCTGAAGCGGCCGAGCCTGTACAGAACAGCTGCCACGAGATCCTCATCTCCTGAAGTCCGACAGACGTAGGATATCCGACAGATGTCGTTCGACGGGACGAGGCAGACTGCTTTCACCAGCAGCTCAGGAGCGCAGGAGTCCCGCGAGCTCGGGAGGGAGATCGGGACATGACACCACCGCAGCTGGACCCCCGCATCGCGCGAACCCGTCGCATGCTCCAGACGGCCCTGCTCGACCTGACGCGTGACCGGCCGCTCGACGAGATCACCGTGGCCGAGATCGCCGACCACGCCGAGGTGAACCGGAGCTCGTTCTACCAGCACTACAGCGACACGGAGACCCTGCTCGCGGACGCGCTCGACGCCCAGGCCGCCGCGGTCGGGGCAGACCTCGGGTCCCTCCACGCCGCCGCGGTCCCCGGCGACACCGCACCTCCCGAGCTCGTGCTGCGCTACACCCGCCACGTGTACGCGCACGCCGCGCTCTACCGCCTGGCCCTCGGTGAGCACGGCTCGTCGATCGCCGTCGCCCGCCTGCGGAACCGGATCGCCGCGGTGGCCATGACCGGCTACGCGCAGTACGGCCAGGACGAGGCAGACCTGGGGATGCCGGTCGAGATCGCCGCCGCCTCCGTCGCGGGGTCGCTGCTCGGCATGCTCATCGCGTGGCTCGAGTCCGCCGATCCCGTCCCTCCTGAGCAGGTAGCCGGGTGGATCTGGAACGCGCTCGCGCGGCCTGGCTGCTAGCCGTGGTCGCCGGAGAGGTCGTCGGACGTGGGTAGTGTCGGCCCGGGGATCCGAGACACGCAAGGAGAACGCCGGTGACTGAGCATGGCGAGCTGACGCACGTGGACGCGCGCGGTGCCGCGCGCATGGTCGACGTCAGCGCCAAGGACGTCACGGTCCGCAGTGCGACCGCGAGCGGGTTCGTGCACACGACCGCGCACGTCGTCGCGCTCCTGCGCGGCGAAGGAGTCCCCAAGGGCGACGCGCTGGCCGTCGCGCGCATCGCGGGCATCCAGGCAGCCAAGCGCACGCCCGACCTCGTGCCGCTGTGCCATCCCATCGCGATCCACGGCGTCGTCGTCGACCTCGACGTGACCGACGCGGGGGTCGCGATCCGGGCGACGGTCCGGACGGCGGACCGGACGGGCGTCGAGATGGAGGCCCTGACCTGCGTGGCGGCGGCCGGGCTGACGCTCATCGACATGATCAAGGCCGTCGACCGGGCGGCCGTCATCACCGACATCCGTGTCGAGGAGAAGACCGGCGGTCGAAGCGGCACCTGGCGGCGCAACCCCGACGAGTGACCCGGCCCGCGGGCCACGCCGTCGGCTCAGTAGCGCGGCTTGTGGGGCTCCACGAGATCGACCCACGCGAGCACCCCACCGTCGAGGTGCCGCGCGTCGAACCCGCGCGCGGTCGCGAGGGCCAGGACCTCGGCCGAGCGCACGCCGGACCGGCAGTGCAGGATCAGCTCCCGGTCGGGGTCGATCAGCGCGAATGCCGATCCGTCGAGGAATCCGGCATTGGGCACCAGCCTCGCGCCGGGGATCGCGACAAGGTCGTGCTCGGCGGGCTTGCGCACGTCGACGAGGTCGAAGTCGTCGGCGCCGCGGTCGCGCGCGGCGAGCCGTTCCGCGAGCCGGGGAGCGGAGATCGTGGGCAGGACGTCGTCGGACCCGGCCGCAGCGGCAGCCGGGACGCCGCACGCGAGCTCGATGTCCTCGAGGCGGCCTGCGGGAGCGCGGTGCGGGTCGGGACGGACCTGGATCTCACGCCACCGCGCGCTCAGCGCGTCGAACGTGAGC
>JAYTSH010000198.1:0-3259 GCA_043745755.1 Cellulomonas sp.
CCCCGCTACGTGACGACGGTGCGCGGCATGGGCTTCCGGTTCGAGATCGGCCCGGGCGAGCGGGGCTGAGTCGGTGCGGCGCCGCGTCCTGCAGGCCACGATCGCGGCCGTCACGGTCGCCGTGGTGCTCCTCGGGTTCCCCCTCGCGTTCTTCGGCGCCCAGCTGATCCGCGAGAACGAGATGCGCGGGCTCGAAGCCCGGGCCGAGGCGCTCGCACGCACGGTCGACTTCCGGATCCAGGAGAGCATCCCGCTCACCGAACGCATGCTCGAGCCGTACGTCGGCGGCAACGGCAGCGTGCGGGCCAACGTGTTCGTGCTCGCGCCCGACGGCGGTCGCTACCAGGCCGGCCCCGACCTGTCCGGCCGGAGCCTGTCCGTCCGGACCACCTCGAGCAGTGGCGCCGAGATCAGTCTGTACGTCTCCTGGTGGGACGTGTTCTGGCTGAGCCTGCGCGTCATCGGCCTCGTCGTCGTGGCCGCTGTCGTCGCGTTCGCTGCCGGCATCGCCATGGCCATCTGGCAGGCCAACCGGCTCGCCGCGCCGCTCGTGTACCTCGCGGCGTCCGCCGAGCAGCTCGGCTCCGGTCAGGTCCGCCCGCAGGTCCGGGCGTCCGGGGTCGAGGAGATCGACCTCGTGGCTTCGGAGCTCGCCCGCAGCGCCGACCGCCTCGCCGGACGGCTCGCCGCCGAGCGCCAGTTCGGGGCCGACGCGTCCCACCAGCTGCGCACGCCGCTCACCGCGCTGTCCATGCGTCTCGAGGAGATCATGCTCGAGTCCGACCAGCCTGCCGTCCGCGACGAGGCCCGCATCAGTCTCGAGCAGGTCGAGCGGCTGGTCACAGTCGTCGACGACCTGCTCTTGCGTTCGCGGCGGGCGGGCGGCGGTACGACCGAGGCCATCCGGCTGCTCGACGTGCTGCACCAGCAGGAGGAGGAGTGGGCGCCCGCGTTCGAGACCGCCGAGCGCCGTCTCGTCGTCGACGTCGACCCGCGCATCCAGGTCCTCGCGACCCCCGGCGCGCTCGCGCAGGTCATCGCGACCCTCGTGGAGAACTCGCTCAAGCACGGCGGCGGGACGACGACGATCACGTCGCGGCGCGGCGGTGCGGCGGGTGCGGTCGTGGTCGAGGTCGCCGACGAGGGCGACGGTGTCCCCGACGACCTCGCGCCGCGCATCTTCGAGCGCGAGGTCACCTCGGGGAAGGGGACCGGGCTCGGCCTGGCACTCGCCCGGGACCTCGCATCGGCCGACGGCGGACGGCTCGAGCTCGCGCAGCGCCGACCCGCGGTCTTCGCGCTGTTCCTCGCCGGGGTGCCCGCCGCGCTCGCACCCGATGTTGTGCTGCCACGCGGGTCGGTCGTCTCGCCGCGGACCGGGCGGCGGTGGCGGTAGCGCGGGACCGGCCGGTCGGAGCAGGCCGTCAGGCCAGGGCGTCGACCTCGGCGTCGGCACCAAGCTCGGCGTCGGCAGCAAGCGGGTCGCCGTCCGTCAGCACCGGCTCGGCCGACGGCGTGATGAACACGTAACGCTTGTACCCGACGTACCGCACGATCGTGCCGAGCGCGATGCCGAGGACCGTCGAGATGTTGTCCGCGAGCGGCGTGTGCAGGCCCAGGGTGTAGTGCGAGAACGCGAGCGCCGCGATGCCGATGAAGACGCCGAGGACGTTGATGACCGCGTACAGCAGGAGCTCGCGGCCGCGCTGGGCGGTCCGGTGGTCCGCGAACGTCCAGTGCCGGTTGCCGACCCACGACACGAGGGTGGCGGCTGCGACGGACAGCACCTTCGCGGTCAGCGGCTTGTGGAGCAGCAGCTCGCCGGGCCCGAACCGCAGGAGGTTGAACAGCCCGAGGTCGACCACGAACGAGACGCCGCCGACAGCCAGGAAGCGGCTGAGCTCGACGACGCGCGCCCGGACTGCCGCCAGTCGCGGGGACCGCGTTGCGAGGTTGCTCATCGCTCGAGGATAGCCCGGGCACCTGGACGGTGCCTGAGTCAAGGGTCCCGACCGAATCCTTTCGGGTCCGATGGTGCCGCGGAGCGTCCCACCGGCGCCGGCCGGGAGCCGTCGCGCCGGGCGTCTCGGTTAGGCTCGGGCGCTGTGGCAGCACCCGTGGTGGCAGTGGTCGGTGGTGGGCAGCTCGCCCGCATGATGGCCGCGCCTGCGGCTGCCCTGAACGTGCACCTGCGGGTGCTCGTCGAGGAGGCGGAGTCGTCGGCCGCGCAGGTCGTCGTGGACGCGCCGGTCGGTGCGGCGAGCGACGCCGCCGCGATCGAGGCGCTCGTCGAGGGCGCCGCAGTGCTCACGTTCGAGCACGAGCATGTCCCGAACGTGCTGCTGGAACGACTCGTCGCTCGCGGCGTCCCTGTGCATCCCGGTCCGGCTGCGCTCGTGCACGCCCAGGACAAGCAGGTCATGCGCGAGCGGCTCACCGAGCTGGGTGTGCCGTGCCCGCGCTGGGCTCCTGTTGCGGATGCTGCTGCGCTCGAGAGCTTCCTGCGTGACGTCGACGGCACCGCGGTCGTCAAGACTGTCCGCGGTGGATATGACGGCAAGGGTGTCCGTGTCGTGCACTCCGCGGCCGAGGTCAGCGACTGGCTCGAGGCGTTCCACGACGGAGCCGGCGTGGCACTCATCGTCGAGGAGAAGGTGCCGTTCACGCGTGAGCTCGCCGTCCTCGTGGCCAGGAGCCCGTCGGGAGAGGTGCGCGCGTGGCCCGTCGTCGAGTCGGTGCAGGAGCGCGGCGTGTGCTCGGAGGTCATCGCGCCCGCACCTGACCTCGACCCCGCGACTGCAGCCCGCGCCCTCGAGGTCGCGCGGACCATCGCCGTCGGGCTCGACGTGACCGGCGTCCTCGCGGTCGAGCTCTTCGAGGTCCCCGCTGCCGCGGCGGGCGACTCCCCGCGCGTGCTCGTCAACGAGCTCGCGATGAGGCCGCACAACTCCGGGCACTGGACCATCGACGGCTCGGTCACGAGCCAGTTCGAGCAGCACCTGCGCGCGGTTCTCGACCTGCCGCTCGGCGAGACGACACCGACCGCCCGCTGGACCGTCATGGCCAACGTGCTGGGCAGCGAGCTCGTCGATCCCACCGACGCCCTCGCCGCCGTCGGGCAGCGCGACCCGGGCGCCAAGGTCCACCTGTACGGCAAGGCGGTACGGGCTGGCCGCAAGCTCGGGCACGTCAACGTCTCGGGCGACGGGCTCGCCGATGTCCGGGACCGAGCTAGGGCCGCCGCCGCGCTGCTGCGCGG
>JAYTSH010000199.1:0-2633 GCA_043745755.1 Cellulomonas sp.
CGATCTGGTGCCGCCGTCACCCCCACAGGTGACCAGGCTGGCCCAGGGGCCACTCGGAGCAGCCGGTGCGGTGGCCGATCCACTGGCTGTCGCAGGGCCTGGCGGCGGCGCCTGAGGCTGACCGCGCACCCCGAGGGGGGCGGGTCGCACGGCGCAACACCACGACTTCCGTCGTGACCGCGACCCGCGGCACGACGAACGCGACCGCTCCGCGCGGCGCCGGCAGGGTGTGACGGCGCCCGGAGCCGACGGGAGATTCCCGGATGACCGACATCACCAGCACCACCCCCAGCGAGGACGACGCGACGTCGGCCGCCCCGGCGCGCCGGCCCCGAAGGCGGGCCGCGTCCAGACCGGCCGGACCGCCCGTCGCGACGGACGACGCGTCCGCCGAGCAGAGTCCCCCCGAGCAGAGTCCCCCCGGGCAGAGTCCCGCCGAGCAGTCTGTCGCCGAGCCGACTCCGGTCGAGGCGAGCGCGTCTGCCGCCGACGCGGCGCCGGCCAAGAAGGCGGCCCGCAAGCGAGCGCCGCGCAAGGCGTCCGCACCCGCCGTGACGGTCGCGGCCCCCATCGAGGCGACCGAGGTCGAGGCGGCTGCCGACGAGCCTGCGGTAGAGGCCACCCAGGACGTGGTGACGCCCGTCGAGGTCACCGACGCTCCGCGCGCAGCGCGCAAGCGGGCGCCGCGCAAGCGGGCCGCGGCAGCACCGGCGGTCGCAGAGCCCGAGGTCGTCGATCCCGAGGTCGCCGATCCCGAGGTCGCCGATCCCCAGGTCGTCGATCCCCAGGTCGCCGATCCCGAGGTCGTCGAGACGCTGCCGCTCGACGGGGACGAGGTCGTGGACGCGCTGGCGCAGGACGACGCGCCCGCTCCCGCAGCACCCGCTGTGCCCCTGCTCTTCCAGGCGCCCGACCCCGCTGCGGCACGGCCGCGTGGCCGCCGTCGTGCCTCGGCGCCCGCCGGCCCGCCGGTCGTGCAGGACGACGACGCGCCGGCCGAGCCCGATGCCGCCGTCGCCCAGGTCGAGCCGACCCCGGCGACCCGCCGCGGCCGCGGCACCGAGACCCGCGCCGTGGACCCCACGGACGAGAGCGCCGACGGAACGGACGACAGCACCGACGGCTCCGACGAGACGCCCGACGACATGGCCGACGACGGCACCGGCGCCGGTCGCAAGCGTCGCCGTCGCGGTGGGCGCGGTCGTCGTCCCCGCGGCGAGGACGAGTCCGCCGGCGAGGGCCGGTCGGACGCCCCGGACGCAGCGGGGACCCCTGACGCCGACACCGGTGGCGAGCCGGACAGCAGCCAGCAGCAGGATGACGACGCCGACTCCGACGACCAGGGCGACGACGAGTCCGGCTCGGCGTCCAGCCGTCGGCGGCGCCGCCGCCGCCGCCGTTCGGGGTCGGGCAACGGCGGGGACGCCGATGCCGAGGCCGCGGACGACCCGCCGGGCACGGTCACCCGGGTGCGCCAGCCCCGCAAGGCCGAGGACGAGGTCGCCTCGGTGCGCGGCTCGACGCGCCTGGAGGCCAAGAAGCAGCGCCGCCGCGACGGACGCGAGGCCGGTCGACGCAAGCCGACCATCACCGAGTCCGAGTTCCTCGCCCGTCGCGAGAGCGTGCAGCGGGCGATGGTCGTGCGCGAGACCGACGGCCGCACCCAGATCGCCGTGCTGGAGGACGGCGTCCTGGTCGAGCACTACGTCGCCAACGAGACCAACGCCTCGATGATCGGCAACGTCTACCTCGGCCGCGTCCAGAACGTGCTGCCCAGCATGGAGGCTGCCTTCGTCGACATCGGCAAGGGCCGCAACGCGGTCCTGTACGCCGGTGAGGTCAACTGGGACGCGGCCGGCCTCGACGGCCAGCCGCGGCGCATCGAGTCGGCCCTGAAGTCCGGTGACACGGTGCTCGTCCAGGTCACCAAGGACCCGATGGGGCACAAGGGCGCGCGCCTGACCAGTCAGGTCTCACTGCCCGGGCGCTACCTGGTCTACGTGCCGAACAGCTCGATGACGGGGATCAGCCGCAAGCTGCCCGACACCGAGCGGTCCCGGCTCAAGCGCATCCTGAAAGCGGTCGTCCCCGAGAAGGCGGGCGTCATCGTGCGCACCGCCGCCGAGGGCACCAGTGAGGACGAGCTGGGCCAGGACGTCGAGCGCCTGACCACCCAGTGGGCCGAGATCGAGAAGAAGGCCGCCTCGTCCTCGGGGGGTGCCGCGCCCAAGCTGCTGTACGGCGAGCCCGACCTGACCATCCGGGTCGTCCGCGACGTGTTCAACGAGGACTTCACCTCACTGGTCGTCAGCGGCGAGACGGCGTGGGGCGTCGTCCAGCCCTACCTGCGCAACGTCGCGCCCGACCTCGCCAGCCGGGTCACCCGGTGGACGTCGGACGCGGACGTGTTCGCCGAGCACCGGATCGACGAACAGCTGCTCAAGGCGATGGACCGCAAGGTCTGGCTGCCGAGCGGCGGTTCGCTGGTGATCGACCGCACCGAGGCCATGACCGTGGTGGACGTCAACACCGGTAAGTTCACCGGCTCGGGCGGCAACCTGGAGGAGACGGTCACGCGCAACAACCTCGAGGCCGCCGAGGAGGTCGTGCGCCAGCTGCGGCTGCGCGACATC
>JAYTSH010000200.1:0-7365 GCA_043745755.1 Cellulomonas sp.
AGGGCGAACGCGGTACCTGTGCCGAGCAGGCGTGCCGCTGCCGACGTCGTTGCTCCGTCACCGTCGAGAAGGCCGGGCGCGCCGCACCCGAGCCCCACGAGCCCGGCAGCCAGGACGGCTGTCGCGCGGACTGCCGCAGCCAGTGCGCGTGCCGCACCCGACTGACCACCTCCGAGCGTCGCCGCGACAGTCGCGACGCCGGGTGCGCGCCGGAGTGCAGCGGTCCGCAGCGCTGAGGGCCTCGACCGGGTGCCCGCGTCGACCGTAGGCACGACGACGTCCAGTGCGCGTACGCGTCTGCCCGCCGCCACCGTCGAGACCGCGGCGAGCAGCACCAGGCAGACGGCGAGCAGCCCGGACGCGTCCACCACCCAGTCACCGGCACGTCCGAGCGCGGGGACGACCCTGCCCATCCCCGCGCGGTCAGCTCCCGACAGGAGTGCGCCCACGGTCGGCGCGACCACGATCCCAGCGGCGAGGGCGACGACCGCAAGGGCCGTCGACCACAGCAGGCGACGCGAGCTCCTCGGCTGGACGGTCGATGCCCACACGGTCCCCGAGACACCGAACGTCGCCCCGGCGACCACCGCGACGGCCGCCACCGCCGTCGCGGTTTCCGTATCTGCCAGAACGCGCAGGGCCCCGAGTGCTGCCAGCGCCGTGAAGGTCTGCTGAGCGAGGGCAGGAATCCCGGCGCGGGCCACGACCGAAGAGGAGAGCGGGACCTCCAGAGCACGCATCACGGGCCGGTCGTGCGCATGGAGCACGGCCGCGCGACCGGCGACGGTGGTAGCCCGCGCCACGGCAGCTGCAGAGGCCACGACAACGGCAAGAACGACGAGCCCAACGACCACGGTCGGATCGAGCCCGATGGTCTCACCGACGCGATCGAGCACGAGGCCGAGGAGCACTCCCACAGGGGCGGCCAGCGCCGTGCCCACGACCGCGAGCGACACGGCCCACAACAGGACCCTCCGGGCCGAGGGCTCAGGACTCCTGACATAGGACCAGAGTTTGTGCAGGGTCAGGGTCGGGTTTTGATCTCGTAGCGCAGGATCAGGTCGGTGCCGGGGTAGCGGGTTTGGGTGGCGGTGAGGTGTTCGCAGAGCTCGCTGATCGCGGTGGTGGCGCGGGCGGTGGGCATCGGGTCCAGACGCACCGTCAGGTAGCCGTCGATGCCGGGGTCGATGTCGCCGGGGTGGGTCAGGACGTGGCGGGCCAGGGTGTGGGCTTCGTGGTTCGCGCGGGCGTAGCCGGTATCCAGGCGGATGTCGCGGGCCAGGGCGTTGATCGTGTTGAACGCCGCGGCGCCGATCGCGTGGGTGATCAGCTTCGTCTCGACGTCCAGGACCTGCTGGCCGGGGTGCAACACGCCCAGCGGGATCCGGGTCGTGATGGCCTTGTGGGTGTCCTGGGCGGTGGCCAGGGCGGTCTGGGCGGCGCGTAGGTCCGCGGTGATCGCGTCATGGACGGTGTTCGTCAGGAGGGTCGCGGTGCCGGGTACGGGGCAGCGGGCGGCGAGCATCGCCGCATCGGTGCGTGACTGGGTGCGGTCGTAGCGGGCCCGCGCGGCCGCCACGTCCAGGTGTGCGGCCCTCTTGGCGGGGTTGGGGACCAACCGGGCAGGGTCGTCGTCGCTCGAGGCGTAGGCGTGGTGTGCGTCGAGGTCGAAGTGCATGCGGGCGTAGCGGAAGTAGTTCTCCAACCGCCACCGTGCACCCATGCGGTAGATGACCTGGCCGGCGTCCAGGTCGGTGCGGGTGGTGAGCACATGCACCTGACGGGGCTTGTCCTTCTTGGTGTCCCATCGGGTGACCTGCCGCATCGGGAACACCTCACCTCGGTCGTCGGTGGGGACGTCCACGACCGTGTCGGCGAGCCGCCAGGTGTACTGGCGTCCGGTCTCGCCGGTGAACGTCACGTCGGTGAACGCCTCGGCGTCCAGGTCGGCGACGGTGCCTTTGCGCCAGGTCAGCACGTCGAACCCGGCTGCGGCCATGTGCGCGAACAGGGCCGGGGACCATCCGCCGCGGTCGAAGCCGACCAGGACCCGGCGGTGGTCGCCGACCGCGGTGCGTAGCTCGGGCAGCAGGCGGCGCAGCTCACCGGCCAGGGACGCCCCGGGCTCGGACATCACGACCAGGACTGGTCCGCCGTCACCGCCGGCGACCCAGGTCTCCACGGTGGCCGGGGCGGGGAACCGCAACCGGGACAGGTGGGTTTTCCCGATGCGTTTGGTGCCCTGGTAGGCGCGCACGTGCCCGTCGAGGTAGAGCACGACGCCCACCCCGACGATGTCGGCGTCGCCGCGGGACAGGTGGTGGGAGGCGATCGCGGCCCCCAGCTCGCTGGCACGACCCGCCTGGGCGAGTTGGTTGATCTTGCGGCGGATGGTCTTGACCTCCGGGGCCCGGTCCAACCCGAGCACCCGGCCCAGGTCGACCGGGTCGATCCGGGTGGCGCCCTCGGCGCGGGGCTCCCCGGCCAACGCGCGCAGCACGCCTTCGACGAGCATCGTGTCCAGGCCGTAGAACCCGCCCGGCAGCGTGGAGTAGACCTCGTTCGCGCAGGCCAGCAGGCCGGTGGCCGCCAGTGCGGGCAATGCCAGGAACAGCCCGGCCAGCGGGACGCGGGCTGCGGGGGTGAACACCGGTGCGGCGCACTCGATCGCACCCCACCGGGCCGCGACCCGATCGGCGGTGCGCGCGGCCGGGGCGGCCAGCAGCGGCAGATCCACCACCAGCGCCAGATCCTGAACATGGTCGTCCTGAGCGTCGCCCACGTCGTGTTGCTCGGGCTCGTCCGGGGTCAACGCTCGGCGCACGCTCCCGGTGGACAGTCCCGTCGCGGCAGCCACGGCCCGCAGCGACGCACCGCCAGCCCGACGGGCGCGGATGTCGGCGATCACGCTGGGCGTCAGCTTCGAGGCCCCCTTGGGGCCCCGCTTGTCCGGCACGAGTCCGCCCACACCTGCGTCGGCGAACTCCCGGCGCCACCGCCACAACGTGGCCGTGTCGACCCCGAACGCCTCGGCGACCTCACCCACCTTCGCCACGCCCAGCTTGACGAGCTGGACGGCCGTCAACCGCCGCAACGCCTGGTCCTCACCTGACCAGGCGTAGGTCAGGTTGCCGTGCAGGAACACTTCGCCGCCGCGTTCGTCCTCGAGCAGGTCGGCAGCCGCTCCGACCCGCACGGCGCCGGCGGCCATGCTCATGGGCAGCACCTGTTGGGCGGTCATGACACTCATGATCGTCGACCCCCAAACCGCGTGCACATCATGCGTTTATTATTGCACACCGGGGGCGTCAGCGACAGCGATCCAGCACACGAATACGCACGTCAGCGGGCTGCAGGCACGCCGGGACGGGCAGCTATGTCAGGAGTCCTGGGGCTCGAGCCCGTTGCGCGCCATCATCAGCAGCCCGTCTGCGACGAACAGCGTGCGCGCGCCCCGCAGCACGGTCATCCGACGTCCGACCGAGCTCGGCGGCGCGACACGATCTCGGGAGCGAGCAGTCCGATCAGGAGAGAGGCCAGCGTGGACACGACACACACGAGCGCCGTGACGAGAGCGGTCGTCGCCTGCGCGCCCGGCACCGCGAGCCGCCAGGCGACGAAACCGACGAACACCCCGAGGAAGTACAGGCCCGCAGCAGCCAACGGTTGCCGCAGCACGAGGACGGCCGTCAGGACGGCCAGGACGAGCGCGGATACCGCCGTGACGTGCGACGCGGTGCGCAAGAGGTCGGGATCGACGGCATCAGGCCGCGCGCTCGAGGACCAACGGACCACCCCGCCGAGCCCGACGGCCGCGAGGCCCGCCGTACCGGCCCATGCCCCTCCGCGTACCCAGCGAGCCACCGGCCTCACAGAACGCGCAGCACCCGCTCGGCCGGTCGTCACGGGGTCCACCCGTACCCGACGAAGGTCAGGGCGGCGAACGCGAGCGCGACTGCCGCCAGTCCCGCGCGTCGGCCCCACGTCGTCGCCGCACGCCACAGGCCCGGCTCGAGAGCCAGCGCACCAGCAGCGATCGGGATGCTCGCGACGAGCGGCAGAGCCGCGCCGATCCGCAGCGACGGTTCGTCCCGCAGGACGTACACCGTCAGCAGGCACACCGTCGCGACCGAGACGGACCAGCGCGCGAGCCTGACGGGGTGGTCGAGGTTCGGCACGTCGCGCCCGACGATGCCGTCTACCAGTCGCCCGATGCCCATCAGGAACACGAACACCACCACGAACCCCACGACGAGGACGACGGCCGCCACCCCGACTCCCAGGCCGACGAACTCCGGGTCGACCCGCGGTCGCTGATCAAGGACCTCAGTGCGAAGCAACGATTCGCGCGCACGGACGGACAGAACAATCAGCAGGGCGACAGCGACGAAGGCTCCGCGCGCACCGAGCCGCCGCCGACACGCATTCTCTGTCGGACGCCCAGCAGAATCGTCCGCACTTTCCGGCGCTACTGCGATGACGGCGCCAGCCGCCAACGGCGATCCAACTTCCGACGATGTCACGTCAGCACCTCCCACGTTTCTACAAGAGCGCCGACAACAATGGCTGCCAGCGCGAAACTCAACCACCACGTCGATTCCTTGACGACCTCGAGATACTTCGTCGTACCCGCACGAACCACGCTGGTCCCTACACCATCGCGCCCCGCACGGGCAACCGTGCGCTCGGCCAGGAACAGCTGGGCCGCGGCCGACACCGGCGCAATGCCTGCCGCAGCCGCGCAGAGCAGTCCACTCACCTCGAACACGGCGTACGGCGCGAGCACCTCGAACGCTTTGAGGGCACCGACGTCCGCCACGGCCGACCCGACGATCACGCCGATATAGACGGACGTCAATGACCACGAGACGATCGTGGTCAGGCCGACGGTCAGCACGCCGCTGAAAAACATGAGCACTGCCGGCACGTTACGGCCAAGGATCTGCCAGAGAACCGTTGCGTCGTAGTGATGAGCCAGGTCACGGTCGACGTGGAGCTCGACGCCAGCGCCGACCAACCAACCGAGGGCCAGTCCCCCGACCAGCACTCCCGTCGCGATCACCCACGCACGACCCGGAAGACGTGCAGGCCGCAGCCACGACCACCGCCGAAGAGGTACCGACCCCCGATCGATCGCACCGATCTCGTTCGCCTGCGTCACGACTCTCGCCTCCTGCGCTCCACGAGGTGCGGATGCACGCGGCCGCCCCGGGCGGGTCTCCCTTGTCGGTCCGCGCCAACCGCACGGGCGGGCATGCATGCCCGCCCGTGCGATGGAGTCAGGCGATGGCCTTCCTGCGGCCGAAGAAGGAGATCGCCCAGCGGCATGTCGCGATGACGCCGACACCGAGGCCGCCCCCGAGGAGGAGGCCCACGATCGCGGCGACGGTCGAACCGGCGATGATCGCGTCGATGATCTTCGTCGCCAGCGCAAACTCACCTCCGACGCCGGCCGGAATCAGGCCGGCGAGGATGAAGGTCGTGGCGACGCCGAGCGCAAGGCCCGCCGCAGCAGCCGAGAAAGCCACGCCCGTGCGGACTCGTGGAGCAACGAAACTGGTCATGACGTAGAGCCTTTCTTCGATGATGAACGGGTTCCGGGCTTCGTCCTTGCGCATGGCAGAAGCACCGGCATGACAATGCCTTCGCGCTTACCCGATTAAGCCCCACCGCGATCACGCACGGAGCACCAGAAAGGCATGCGACGACGCGTGTGCACTCAAATAATCACGTGCCCCCTGGATGCAGACCAAACGTAGCACAACGGACACTTCGAACGGGGTCATTGCAAAGCCGTGTCACATTCTGAGATCGGGCGCGGACATGACGACGGGGCGGCGGAATGCTGAACTGATGTCCAGGAATGCGATCGGGCGCGGACATGACGACGGGGCGGCGGAATACTGAACTGATGTCCAGGAATGCGATCGGGCGCGGCAGACCACCGAGCCCACCCGGCCGCCTCATTGGGTTGCGGTGTGATCATCCCGAGCGCGTGGCGCCACGACGCTGGCCTCTCGAGGCGCTGACGCGCACGGTGACCGGAGGCAGGACCCGGCGCGGGTCCTGCAGCGGCCCCGAGATCACACCTGAATCCAATGGGGGCACCCGGCTGCCCGCGCCGACGCGCGCCCATCAGGAGACGCCGGAGGGGGCCCACCGACAACGGTGGACCCCCTCGGGTCGGTCGTACGGACGGCGTTCAGACCGTCTTGTGAGACGTCAGCGGAAGTCGCCGAAGTCGATGTCCTCGAGCGGGACTGCCTCGCCCGAGCCGAGGCCCAGGGACGGGAAGTCGATCTCGTCATAGCCGAAGGACGGGTACAGCTCGGCCTTGGCCTCCTCGGTCGGCTCGACCGCCACGTTGCGGTAGCGGGCAAGGCCCGTGCCGGCGGGGATGAGCTTGCCGAGGATGACGTTCTCCTTGAGGCCCAGCAGCGGGTCGCTGCGCCCCGACATCGCGGCCTCGGTGAGGACACGGGTGGTCTCCTGGAAGGAGGCCGCAGACAGCCACGAGTCGGTCGCGAGCGACGCCTTCGTGATGCCCATGAGCTCGGGACGACCCGAGGCCGGCTGCCCGCTCTCGGACACCGCCCGACGGTTCGCGTCCTCGAACCGGCCACGCTCGGCGAGCTCACCGGGCAGGAGGTCCGTGTCGCCCGAGTCGAGGACCGTCACCCGGCGCAGCATCTGCCGGACGATGACCTCGATGTGCTTGTCGTGGATGTCCACGCCCTGCGAGCGGTAGACCTCCTGCACCTCGTCGACCAGGTGCTTCTGCGTCGCACGCGGGCCGAGGATGCGCAGGACCTTCTTGGGGTCGACCGCACCGACCACGAGCTGCGTGCCGACCTCGACGTGGTCACCGTCGCTGACGAGCAGGCGCGACCGCTTCGTGATCGGGTACGCCAGCTCCTCCGAGCCGTCGTCCGGGGTGAGCATGATGCGGCGGGTCCGGTCGGACTCGTCGATCGTGATCCGGCCCGAGAACTCCGCGATCGGTCCCTCACCCTTGGGGGTGCGGGCCTCGAAGAGCTCCTGGATACGGGGCAGACCCTGGGTGATGTCATCGGCCGAGGCCACACCACCCGTGTGGAAGGTACGCATCGTCAGCTGCGTTCCGGGCTCACCGATCGACTGGGCCGCGATGATGCCGACCGCCTCGCCGATGTCCACGAGCTTGCCGGTCGCGAGCGAGCGGCCGTAACACTTGGCGCACGTCCCGACCCGCGACTCGCAGGTCAGGACCGAGCGGACCTTGAGGTCCGTGACACCTGCGGCGAGCAGTGAGTCGATGAGCACGTCGCCCACGTCGTCGCCCGCGTGGCCGATGACGTTGCCGTCGATCTCGACGTCGGTCGACAG
>JAYTSH010000201.1:0-3054 GCA_043745755.1 Cellulomonas sp.
GGCGCGGCGCGTCACGGCCGAGGACCACGCGGACCTCGCGACCATGGACCGCTACCTCCTCGCCCGCACGCGGGACCTCGTCGCGCGGGTCACCGCCCAGCTCGATGCGTACGACGTGCCGGGGGCGTGCGAGGCCGTCCGCGAGCACCTCGACGTCCTGACCAACTGGTACGTCCGGACATCGCGCGAGCGGTTCTGGGCCGAGGACGCCGGCGCGTTCAACACCCTGTGGACCGCGCTCGAGACCCTCACGCGGCTCATGGCCCCGCTCGCCCCGCTGCTGTCGGAGGAGATCTGGCGCGGCCTCACGGGCGGTCGCAGCGTGCACCTCACCGACTGGCCGGACCTGACGCCCGGCTCGGCGGACGACGCCGCGCTCGTGGCCGACGACGCGCTCGTGGCGGCCGTCGACCGCACCCGCGAGATCGTCTCGGCGACTCTCGGTCTGCGCAAGGCGCACTCGCTGCGCGTGCGCCAGCCGCTGCGTGAGCTACGGGTCGCGGTGGCCGACCCGGCGCAGATCACGCCGTTCGTCGGCATCGTCGCTGCTGAGCTCAATGTCAAGCGCGTCACGCTCCTCTCGCTCGAGGACGCTGCCGCGGGCGATGTCGGGGTGAGCACCCAGCTGAGCGTCAACGCGCGAGCCGCCGGCCCGCGCCTCGGCCGAGGGGTCCAGGACGCGATCCGGGCCGCCAAGGCGGGGGACTGGTCGCAGGATGCGGCCGGGGTCGTCGTGGTGCACACGCCCGGCGGCGACGTCCCGCTCGCCGCCGGCGAGTACGAGCTCGCGACAGTCGCCGAGGCAGGGGCCGGAGCGCCGGGCGCTGCTGAGCTCGCGGCCGCGGTCCTGCCGTCGGGCGGGTTCGTCGTCCTCGACCTCGTGCTCGCCGACGCGCTGCGCGCCGAGGGGTACGCGCGGGACGCTGTGCGCGTCGTGCAGGACGCCCGCAAGGCCGCGGGCCTTGCGGTCAGCGACCGGATCCGTCTCACGCTCGAGGTGCCGAGCGCCGGCGTCGACGCGGTGCGGGCCCACCAGGAGTTCATCGCGACCGAGACGCTCGCGACCGAGGTCGTCATCACGGCCTCGGACGCCCCCGAGCTCGCCGTTCGAGTGGAGAAGGCATGAACGCGTCAGTCCGGGACAGCGGTGCGGAGAACTTCCGCCGGGAGGCAGCCCGCGCCGCGCGGTCGGCTGCCGACGAGGTGTACGCCGCGATCCTCGAACGCGCGCCCGAGAGCGACATCGACCCGACGCTGGACCGGGTGCTCGCCGTGTGCGAGCTGCTCGGTGACCCGCAGCGCGCGTTTCGGGTCGTGCACGTCACGGGGACGAACGGCAAGACGTCGACATCACGCATGGTCGAGCGCCTGCTGCGCGAGCACGGTCTGCGCACGGGCCGGTTCACGAGCCCGCACCTGACGCGCGTGACCGAGCGGATCGCGATCGACGGCGAGCCGATCAGCGACGAGCGGTTCGTCGAGGTGTGGCAGGACGTCGCGCCGTACGTGCACATGGTCGACGTCCGCTCGCTCGAGCAGGGCGGAACCCGGCTGAGCTTCTTCGAGGTCTTCACCGTGATGGCCTTCGCGGCGTTCGCGGACGCGCCCGTCGAGGTCGCGGTGATCGAGGTCGGCATGGGCGGTCGCTGGGACGCGACGAACGTGGCCGACGGCGACGTCGCGGTGATCCTGCCGGTTGCGCTGGACCACGAGCGCTACCTGGGGCACACGCTCGTCGAGATCGCCGGCGAGAAGGCCGGGATCATCAAGAACGGTGCAACCGTGGTGCTCGCGCCGCAGCGCGACGACGTCGAGGGCGTGCTGCTCCAGGTCGCCGCCGAGCACGGGGCACGCGTGGTGCGTGACGGCGTGGACCTCGCGGTCGTCGACCGGCAGATCGCAGTCGGCGGGCAGCTTCTCACGCTGCGGGGGATGGGCGGGGTGTACACCGACGTCTTCCTGCCCCTGTACGGCGAGCACCAGGCGCACAACGCGCTCGCGGCGCTCGCGGCGGTCGAGGCGCTGGTGAACGGCGGCGCGGCGCTCGACGGCGACGTCATGGGAGCGGCCTTCGCAGACGTCGACTCCCCGGGTCGGCTCGAGGTCGTCCGCACGAGCCCGACCGTCCTCGTCGACGCGGCGCACAACCCTGCTGGCGTCGCGGCGCTCGTCGAGGCCGTCGACGAGGCTTTCGAGTTCACGCGGCTCGTCGGCGTCGTCGGCGTGCTCAACGACAAGGATCCGGAGAACATCCTTGCGGGACTCGAGCCGCTGCTCGCCGAGGTCGTCATCACCCACGTGTCGAGCCCGCGCTCGATGGACGTCCACGACCTCGCCGAGATCGCGATCGACGTCTTCGGCGAGGACCGCGTCCACGTCGAGGAGCGGCTCGATGCCGCGATCGACCTTGCGGTCGCGCGGGCCGAGAGCGAGGAGGACTACGGCTCCGGCGTGCTCGTGACGGGGTCGGTCGTGCTCGTGGCCGAGGCACGGATCCTGCTCGGCAGGCCGTGACCTCGTGGCGGGGCGCGTGCACGAACGTGCAGGCGTGCCGCACGACTTCCCCTTGACGACCCGGAGACCCGCCGCGAAGGTGAGGACAGCGCTGACGCCTCGCCGCGCCACCTCGACCCGGCAGGTTCCGGCCGGAGCACCGAAGGCCCTGGCCGCCGGTGCGGATGGGAGTTCCTCATGAAGAAGCTCATCAACGATCCGCAGACCGTGGTCGCCGAGTCCGTCGAGGGCTTCGGTCTCGTGCACGCCGACCTCGTCGTCGTGCACCTGGACCCGACCTACGTCGCCCGCGCCCGCGGCGCCGTCGTGGGCAAGGTCGGGCTCGTGAGCGGCGGCGGCAGCGGGCACGAGCCGCTGCACGCCGGGTTCGTGGGTGCCGGGATGCTGGACGCCGCGGTGCCGGGCGCCGTCTTCACGTCGCCCACGCCCGATCAGATCGCGCCCGCGTTCGCCGCGGCCGACGGCGGCGCCGGCGTGCTCGCGATCGTCAAGAACTACACGGGCGACGTGCTCAACTTCGAGATGGCTGCCGAGCTCGCG
>JAYTSH010000202.1:0-6508 GCA_043745755.1 Cellulomonas sp.
CGCAACAGCTCGCCGCCGGGAGCGCTCAGCTCGACGACGGGCTCAAGTCGGCAGGCAGCAAGGTCCCCGCGCTGCTGGCCGGACTGACGCAGGTCGACGGCGGGCTAGCCAAGATCGACGCCGGTCTCGCCCAGCTCCAGGGCTCGGACGGACTGGCCAAGATGGCCGCCGGCATCGGCTCCAAGACGACGCCGGGGACGCTGCTGTACGGCATCGACCAGCTGCGCACCCAGATCGCGGCGGCGGTCGTCGGCCTCACGAACCTGCAGGGCGCGGCTGGCGCGGCCGCCACCTCTGTGGGCAACGGCACCGACCTTCGCGCGGCAGCGACCGACGTCACGACCGCGGCAGCCGACCCCGGCATGTCGTCCGCGACGAAGGACTCCCTGGTCGCCATCGCGACGGCGCTCGGGACCCGCGCAACGGGACTCGACCACGCCGCCGCCTACCTGGCGGCAGTCAACGGCGGCCTCGCGTCGCTCAAGTCCCAGATCGACCCGGCGGCCAACGTCGCCCTGCTCACCATGGGCTGCGGCCTGAGCTCGGTGTCGTACGTCGGCGTGTGCGACCCGGCCAAGCCCGGGCTGCTCGAGGGCCTCCACTCCGCGATCGGGGCGATCGGGAGCCCGGCCGCCACCGAGGCGGACCAGAAGGGGCTCACGCTGCGCGGCGGCGTCAACCTCGCCCGCGGCGGTGTCGGGCAGCTCTCGGCCGGCGGCAAGACGCTCGTCGACGGCCTTGGCCAGCTCTCGAGCGGAGCGTCCGCGCTCCGCACCGGCGCCGGCCAGCTCGTCGGCGGCACGGGTCAGCTCGTCGCCGGGTCCACCCAGCTCGCGGGGGGCACGGCCCTGCTCGAGACCGGTGCGGGCAGCCTCGCGTCCGGTCTGCGCACTGCGACCGCGGGGTCGACGACGCTCACCGAGGGACTGGCGACGGCGGCCGGCGGCGCACCCGCGCTCGCGGACGGTGCCGCGCAGCTCTCCAGCGGTACGTCGCTCCTGGCGACCGGCGCGGGTAGTCTCGCGTCCGGCCTCCGGACGGCAGCTGCGGGGTCGACGACCCTCGCCGACGGGCTCACGACCGCCGCCGACGGGGCGCCTGCCCTCGTTAACGGCGCCGCGCAGCTCTCGGCGGAAGGCACCTCGGTGCTCGTGTCGAACGGCAAGGCGACAGCGGCCGACTACGGCGTGAAGTACGCGGTCATCGCGGCCGGCGCACAGCGCGCGGTGGACGAGGGCATGGCCTACGGGGCGCCGTCGGGCGCTGCGGGGGCCACCGCCTACTCGATCGAGATCGCCGGGGTCGACGGTGCGGGCGCCGGCAACGTGGGCCGGGGCTTCGCCTCGATCGCGCTGTTCGGCATCGGCTCGGTCGTCGCGGGGCTGGTGCGGCGCCGACTCGCGTGAGCTGTGGTCCCGGTCGGGGGTCGACCTGACCGGGACCACGTCGTGCGGTCACGCGTCGCGCTCCTGAGCGGTGTGCCGCGACGCAGTGGAGCCCGGCCAGGTGGTCCGTGTCGCGCCGGACGGCTCACCGGGAGCAGCACGGACGAGCATCGCCGGCGGGAGGCGGCTGACGGCTCAGGGCGCCGCAGACGGGTCGACGGCGACGACGTCGAGCAGCAGCGCCTGCTGGGGGAGCAGCAGGGGCATCGGCAGCCCGACCTCCGCGAGCACTCGGCCCGGGAGCGCGGCCTCACCGTCCTGCCACCACGCCGGGGCCGCATCCTGGAGGACCGCGGGCGGCGCGACGAGCGTCCACGGTCGCACTCGGTACGTGCGGTCGGGTGCGAGGCCAACGAACCTCACGGGCGCCGGCAGGGCATGCTCGGGAGCAGCAAGGGCGACGTAGGCGTACAGCGCGCGCGACCGGTCGGGTGCTATCACCCCGTGCAGCAGCAGCGCGGGATCGGACAGGTCCGCGTGGACGACGGTGCCGGTGTGCAGCTCGCCGCGCCGTTCCCGGTAGGCGGCGGTCCAGGCTGCGATCTGTGCGAGCTCGGCCGCATCCGCAGCCAGCAGGTCCCACTCGATGCCGGCACCGGCGAAGAATGCCGTCGCCGCGCGGAAGCCGAGATCAGCCGTCCGGCCCGTGGTGTGCGCCCGCGCAGCCCCGAGGTGGCTACCGAGGTATTCGGGAGGGATGAGGACTCCGGTCCAGCGCTGGATCTGCTGCCTCTCGAGCGGGTCGTTGGTGTCGGAGGTCCAGAACCGCTCGACGCGCTCAAGGATCCCCAGGTCGATCCGCGCTCCACCCGAGGCGCAGGACTCGATCTCGAGCCCGGGCGAGGCCGCACGCACCTCGTCCAGCAGCCGGTAGACGGCCGTCACCTGGCGGTGGGCGACGGGCTCGAGCAGGTCGCGGTTGTGGTCCCACTTGAGGTAGGCGATCGGGTACTCGCGCAGCAGGGCGAGCAGCTGGCCGAGCACGTAGGCGTAGGCCTCGGGGTTGGCGAGGTCGAGCGTGCGCTGGTGGCGCCAGGTCGGCGCGCCGTTGCTGCCGAGCACCCAGTTCGGGTGCGCGCGAGCAAGGTCGGAGTCGGGGTTGACCATCTCCGGCTCGACCCACAGGCCAAAGTCCATCGCGTGCTCGTGGACGAGCGCGATCAGCGGGTGCAGCCCCTGGGGCCAGACCGTCGCGTCGACGGTCCAGTCCCCCAGTGCCCGGCGGTCGTCACGCCGACCGGTGAACCAGCCGTCGTCGAGGACGAACCGCTCGACCCCGGCCGCACTGGCCGTCTCCACGAGACGGCGCAGCACGTCGAGGTCGTGGTCGAAGTAGACGGCTTCCCAGGTGTTGAGAACGACGGGCCTCGGGCCGCGGATCGTCGACCGCGAGCGCACGTACGGGTGCAGTCGGGCCGAGAGACCGTCGAGCCCGTCGGCCGACCACGCCGCGATCAGCCACGGGCTCGCGTACGACTCCCCCGGCGCGAGCCGGACCTCGCCGGGCGCAAGGAGCTCGCCGCTGGCGAGCAGCGCAGGGCCGAGTGGCTGCCGGTCCACGCGCACGGCCTTGTCCCCGCTCCATGCGAGGTGGGCAGCCCAGACCTCGCCTGACCGGAAGGTGAACCCGGTGGTGCCGACGACGGTGAGGAACGGGTCGTCGTGCCCCGGCCTACCGTGCCGCGTCTCGCGGGTCCACGTCCCGAAGCCGGGTCGCAGCCGCTGCGGTCGACGTTCATGGGTCCACAGCCCGGCGAAGTCGAGCACCTCACGTGCCCGGTCCGGGACGGGGAGCGCGAGCTCGAGACCTGCGAGCTCGAGGACGTCCTCGGCGGTGTTGCGCACGGTGTGTCGCAGCCGCAGGACTCCTTCGCCCGTGAGCTCGATCTCGGTCTCCACGACGAGGGAGGCGGTCGGATCGACACAGGTGAGGTTGAGGATGTCGCCGGCACGCGTGGAGGTGCGCAGCGCGAGCGCTCCGACGGACCTGCCCGTCGCCGCCCAGAAGCCGCGCAACGCTGGGGCGCCGCTCCAGGCGTCGGCGAGCCCCGGGAAGATCGAGAGCTGCAGTGGCTCGTCGATCGAGCTCGGACCGACCGCCGGAACGGCGCAGCGGGCGAGCCCGGCAAGCGCGTGATCATCGAGGTCGCCGAGATCGGCGCCCCAGTGGACGACTACAGGCAGCCGCGTGCCGCGGGCATCCAGCACGAGGCTGGAGCCCGCGGCACGGAGGTGGTGGATCAAGTACTCACTCCTTGACCGGGATCGACTGCGCCTTCAGGGTCGAGATCGTCGAAGCCTGGCTGGCCTTGAGCGCGTCGCTGAGGGTGCCGGTGCCGGAGACCGCTGCCTTGAAGCCGTCCGACACGTCAGCGTAGACCTGAGTCATTGTCGGACCCCAGGTGAAGTCGGGCTTGACCTGACCCGATGCTGCAGCGAAGACGTCGTAGATCGACTGGCCACCGTAGAACGGGACGCCCTCCTTCAGCGCGGGGAGGGTAGCGCCGGCCTTGGTGGCGGGGTACAGGTTCGCGGCCTTGTTGAGCGCCGTCAGAGCCTCGTCAGAGGTGTTGAGCCACAGGGCGAACTTCGCAGCCTCGTAGACGTGCTTCGAGCCCTTGAAGACGGCCGTCGACGACCCGCCCCAGTTGCCGGCGGCCTTGTCGCCGGCATTCCACTGCGGCATCGGGGCCACCGCCCAGTCACCGGAGGTGGCCGGCGCGCCGCTCGAGATCGAGTTGGCGCCCCAGACGGCGGAGATCCAGGTCCAGTCCGAACCGGTGTTGTAGGCGTTGTTCCACTCATCGGTCCAGGCGGGATTCGCCGAGACGAGCTTCTGGTCGATCAGGCCCTGCCAGTAGTCCGCCACCTTGGTGGATTCCGGGCCGGTCAGGCTGACGGACCAGTTGGCGCCGTCGTTCTTGAACCACGAGCCGCCTGCCTGCCACACGAAGCCGGCGAACTGGTTGATGTCGCTCTGCGAGAAGTTGGTGATGAAGCCACCGAGCGCCTTGATCTTGACGGCAGCGGCCTGGTACTCGGCCCACGTGGTCGGGATGGGGATGCTGGCCTTCTTGAAGAGGTCCTTGCGATAGAACATCGCCATGGGGCCGGCGTCCTGTGGGACACCGTAAGCGTGGCCGGCTTCACCGAAGCTGACCTGGTTCCAGGTCCAGTCGACGAACTTGTCCTTCGCGGCCGTCACGTCGGCGCAGGCACCGAGGTCGGTGAGACCGTCCTGGACGCGGAAGTTCGGCAGCGCGTCGTACTCGATCTGGCCGAGGTCGGGCGCGTTGCCGGCCTTGAGCTGGTTGAAGAAGTTCTGGTACGTGCCACCGTTGCCGTTCGGCCCGGTCTGGACCGTCACGTGGATGTTCGGGTTGGCCTTGTTCCAGAGGTCGACGGCGCCCTGTATTCCGGGGATCCACGTGGTGAACGTGAGGTCGACCTTGCCGGTCGACGGCTCGCATCCCGTGGAAGCGGCGACCGAGGACCCGCCGGACGCCGTGCCCGACGTACCGGTCGTGGAGCTGCTCGAACAACCCGCCAGCGCGAGCGCAGAGAGCAGGGCGACGCTGACTGCTCGATTCTTGATCGTCATCATTGTCCTTCGTGTGGGTGCGACGACGCGGCACCTGCTGCCGCGCGGGTTGTTGGCCACCTCGATCACTTCACCGATCCTGCACCGAGGCCGTTGCGCCAGAAGCGCTGAAGCAGCAGGAAGATGACGATGAGCGGGATGATCGACAGAAGGGCCCCGACGAGGACGTAGCCGCGCAGCTCGGGGATCTGGTTGACCTGGGTGTTCCACGTGTAGAGCCCCAGGGTGACCGGGAAGACGGACTCGTCCCGGAGCATGATGAGAGGCAGGAAGAAGTTGTTCCAGATCGCGACGAACTGGAACAAGAAGACCGTCACGAGCGCGGGGAACATCAATCGGACCGAGACCGTGAAGAAGGTCCGCACCTCCCCCGAACCGTCGAGCCGAGCTGCCTCGAGCAGCTCGTCGGGAACGCTGGCGGCCGCGAAGATCCGGGTCAGGTAGACCCCGAACGGGCTCACCAGGCTCGGCAGGAAGACCGACCAGAAGGTGTTCGTCAGGGAGACCCGGCTGAAGATCAGGAACAACGGCAGGGCGAGCGCCGTCGCAGGCACCAGTACCCCGCCCAGCACGACGTTGAAGATCGTCTCGCGGCCCGGAAACCGGTACTTCGCCAGGGCGTAGCCACACATCCCGGCCAGGACCGTCCCGAGGAAGGCGCCGCCGAGGGTGTACGTCGCCGAGTTCGCCATCCACCGCAAGAAGACACCATGGTCGTAGGCGAGCAGGTCGCCGATGTTCGTGGAGAACGCGAAGTCGGCAAACCACAGCGGGTTGGTGCTCGTGAACTGCGACCGGCTCTTGGTGGCCGAGACGAAGAGCCACCAGATCGGCATGAGGAAGTAGACGGTGAAGATCCCCATGACGAGAAGGGCGCCTGCACGCGAGAACGGGTTCTCGCGGACTCCGGTCCGGTGGTTCAGCTGCACGCCGTCCGGTGGGGCAACGGTGCTGCGCGCGGTGCTCACTGGACGCCTTTCCGCTGGGTGAACTTCAGGAACAAGAAGGAGAGGATGAAGGTCGCCACCGCCAGCACGACGGAGAACGCCGCCGCGAGGTTGTAGTTGGGCACCGACGAGGTCGAGTAGACCGTGAGGTTCGGGGTGTACGTGCTCGTCACCGCGGAGCTGAAGGACCGGAAGACCTGCGGCTCGGCGAGCAGCTGGAGAGTTCCGATGATCGAGAAGACCGTCGTCAGCACGATCGCGGGCATCACCAGCGGGATCTTGATCGACCACGCGATGCGGAGCTGCCCGGCCCCGTCGATCCGCGCCGCCTCATACACCTCGGTCGGGATCGCCAGCAGCGAGGAGTAGATGATCAGCATGTTGTAGCCGACGTAGACCCAGGTCACGACGTTGGCCATCGCCCACAGGACGAGGTCGGCCGAGAGGAAGGAGACGTTCTTGGTGACGGCACGGAACGGCGAGAGGCTCGGCGAGTACAGGAAGCCCCACATGAT
>JAYTSH010000203.1:0-3755 GCA_043745755.1 Cellulomonas sp.
CGTCGAGATGCTCTCCGAGGAGAACTACTTCTTCCGGATGAGCGCCTACACGCAGCGGCTGCTCGACTTCTACGAGGCGAACCCGACGTTCGTGCAGCCTCCGAGCGCGCGCAACGAGGTGATCGCTTTCGTCAAGCAGGGCCTGGTGGACCTCTCGATCTCCCGGAACACGTTCAACTGGGGCATCCCGATCCCGTGGGACACGAGCCACGTCCTGTACGTGTGGTTCGACGCGCTGCTCAACTACGCGACAGCCGTCGGCCTCGGCTCCGACGAACCTGAAGACAAGGACCTGTTCGCGCGGACCTGGCCCCCGAACGTGCACCTGGTCGGCAAGGACATCTTGCGGTTCCACGCGGTGATCTGGCCCGCCATGCTCATGGCTGCGGGCCTGCCGCTGCCGGGCCAGGTGTTCGCGCACGGGTGGCTGCTCGTGGGCGGCGAGAAGATGAGCAAGTCGAAGCTCACGGGCATCGCGCCGAGCTCGATCATCGACACGTTCGGGTCGGACGCGTTCCGCTTCTACTTCCTGCGCGCGATCGCCTTCGGCCAGGACGGCTCGTTCTCGTGGGAGGACCTGCACGCGCGCTACACGTCCGAGCTCGCGAACGGCTTCGGCAACCTCGCATCGCGGGTGGCCGCGATGATCGGCAAGTACTTCGGCGGGACGCTGCCCGCCGCGGGCCCGCTGACTCCGGCCGAGGAGCACGTGGCGGCTGTCGCCGCGCGCGCCGTGGTCGACGCCGATGCGGCCATCGACCGGCTCGCGCTCAACGAGGCCCTCGCCGCCATCTGGACCCTGGTCGAGACCACCAACGGCTACCTCACCGAGCAGGAGCCCTGGAAGGTCGCGAAGGACCCGGCCGAGGTGGACGCCGCCGGGGCGAGCGTGCCGGGCGGCCGGCTCGCGACGATCCTGGTCACGGCCGTGGAGGCGCTCCGGGCGCTCGCGGTGCTGCTGGCACCTGTGACCCCCCAGGCCGCCGAGGTGCTGTGGGAGTCCCTCGGGGCCCAGCCGGCGCTGGGCCCGCTCGCCTCGCAGCCGGTCGCCGACGCGGGCCGGTTCGGGCAGCTGCCCGCCGGGACCGTCGTGACCAAGGGCGCCTCGCTGTTCCCCCGGATCGAGGAGCCGACCGCGTCGTGAGCCGGTCGCACGCGCGCGAGCGCGGCTGGCCGCCGGACCCGGAGCCGCTCGGGTCGCCCGTCGTCGACAACCACACGCACCTGGAGGCTCTGCTCGACCTCCCCGTCGAGGACCCGGACGGCCTGCGCACGCTCGACGACCATCTGGAGCGCGCCGCCACCGCCGGGGTGACCCGGATCGTGCAGGTCGGCTGCGACCTCGACGCAGCGGCGTGGACCGACCGTCTGCTCCGGGCGTCGACGCCGACCGGGGACCCGAGCGGCCCCGCGGTCGCGCTGCTCGGCGCCGTGGCGATCCATCCGAACGAGGCCGTGCTGCACGCGGGTGTCCGCGAGATCGCGCCCGACGGCCTCGAGCCCACGTCGGTTGCGCGTCATGACGTCGGGCTCGACGACGCGATCGCCGTGATCGAGGCGATCGCGCGCGGCAACGACCGGGTGCGCGCCATCGGCGAGACCGGGCTCGACCACTTCCGTGCCGGTCCGCACGGCCGCGCGGTCCAGATCGAGGCGTTCCGCGCCCACATCGCGCTCGCGAAGGACCTTGGCCTCGCGCTGCAGATCCACGACCGCGACGCCCACGAGGAGGTCATCGAGGTGCTCGAGCGGGACGGCGCCCCGGAGCGCACGGTGTTCCACTGCTTCTCGGGGGACGCAGCGATGGCGCGGCACTGCGCTGGTCGCGGGTGGTACCTGTCCTTCGCAGGACCCGTGACGTTCGGTGCGAACGACGTCCTGCGCGAAGCCCTGCGGGCGGTCCCGCTCAGCCAGGTCCTCGTCGAGACCGATGCGCCCTACCTCACGCCCCACCCGTTCCGAGGGCGGCCGAACGCGCCGTACCTGCTGGGGCACACGGTCCGGCGGATCGCAGCGGAGCTTGACCTCGAGATCGACGGCCTGTGCCGGACGCTCGTCGGGACCTCGGAGTCGGTCTACGGACGATGGCAAACCGGGCGAACCGGATGAGACACGGGTGAGAAGTCGGTCAGATGTCCAGGTGCGACTTCCGGTCCGGGTCACGGATCGGTTACGGTCGGGTCGGCCGCCGGTAGCGCCGGGCGGGTCGGGTCAGACCTGGTGCTGAGTCAGAACGCCTGCACGACCAACGAGGAGTCCTCTGTGCCACAGCTCGATCCGCCGCAGACGCGACGCGAACGAGCACGCTCAGAGCAGGCCCTGGCCTCGCGTTCCGCACCGCTCGGCCGTACGGCCCGGCTGGGCGCCCAGGCGGTCGTGCTCGCCCTCGTCGTCGGCGCGACCAGCGCGTTCACCGTGCTGCACAAGTCCGTGACCGTCGACCTCGACGGGTCGACCGTCCAGCTCAGCGCGTTCGGTCGCACGGTCGGCGACGTCCTCGCCGACAGCAAGATCCGCGTCGGCGACCGGGATCTGGTGGCGCCGGGTCTCGGTGAGCCCATCAGCTCGGGCTCCCAGGTCGTCGTCCGCCACGCCCACGAGATCGCGGTCGAGGTCGACGGCAGGTCCCAGACGGTGTGGACCACGGCTCTGACGGTCGGTGAAGCGGTCGAGGGCCTCGACCTGCGTGGCGGTCAGGCGCTCCTCTCGGCGTCGCGCTCAGCCTCGCTCGGTCGTGAGGTCCTGCGGGTCTCGACCCAGAAGACGATCCACCTCGTGGTCGACGGGCAGGTCATCGACGGCGTGACCAGCGCGGCCACCGTCCGCGAGGCGCTCCGCGAGATCGGCCTCGTGCTCGACGTGGGCGACGAGGTCTCGGTCCCGCTCGACGCGACCGCAGTCGATGGCCTCGTCGTGCTCGTCACCCGCGCGCACGAGGGCGGCCAGACCGTGACCGAGGCCGTGCCGTTCGACGTCACCGAGGTCGACGACGCGACGCTCGTCACCGGGAACAAGGTCATCAAGACGCGCGGCAAGGCCGGCGTCCGTACGACGACCTACTCGACGTCGGTCGTCGGCGGCGCCGTGGTCGACCGGAGCGTGGTGGCCTCGACCCTGACCGTCGTCCCCGTGACCCAGGTGGTCCGCGTCGGCAGCAAGGCACTGCCCGACCCGGCGAGCGTCGCGGTCGCCCCCGGCAGCTCGCAGGAGATCGGCAAGCAGCTCGCGGCCGCCCGCGGCTGGGGCGACGACCAGCTCGCGTGCCTGCTGCCGCTGTGGAGCCATGAGAGCGGCTGGCGGGTCAACGCCGCGAACGCGTCGTCGGGCGCGTACGGCATCCCCCAGTCGCTCCCCGGATCCAAGATGGCGAGCGTCGCCGACGACTGGCAGACCAACCCTGCGACGCAGATCACGTGGGGTCTGAACTACATCGGCGGGCGCTACGGCGACCCCTGCGGTGCGTGGTCGTCGTTCCAGGCCAAGGGCTGGTACTGACTCCCGCCACGGGTCCGCGGCAGCCCACGGTGCCTACCTGGAATCGGGGAGCGACGCGCCGCAGGACCGGGTGAACCTGGTCACATGTCTTGGAGAGTCGGCGCCAATCAGTTACGGTTCCGTGTCGCATAGTCGATAGTCGCGCGCCGTTCGCGGCCCGACGATCGCCGTGCGACCGGCCCAGAGGCTCTCGCCGACCGGGTCGTGACGGCCGGATCGAGGATCCGGGACCGACGGGCGAGTCCTCCCTCCAGGACCCG
>JAYTSH010000204.1:0-18856 GCA_043745755.1 Cellulomonas sp.
TCGCGCTCCTCCGCATCCGCGGACTCCGCGGCCGCCGCAGCACCCAAGGGGTCCCTCTCGCGCGCCACCACAGCCGTGACCGGGTCGTGCGCGTCGCGCCCATCGCCGGGGTCCGCCACCGCGTCGTCGTCGCCGACGAGGATGCGCCCGTGCAGCATGCCCATCCCGCAGGTGAACTCGTGTGCTCCCGCGGCCAGGGCGCCCAGCTCGATGGTCGTCCGTGCGAACGAGGCCAGGGCCACGTCCACCCCCAGATCGGGGATCACCAGACGCTCGGAGCACTCGGAGCCTTCTTGGCGGTCCAGGATCATCCGCACCGGCATGCCGGGCGCCACCCGCACCGCGGCGGGGCTGTACCCGCCCCGGACCGTGATGTCCACGACCTGCACGCCACCGGTCACCGTCGCGACGGCCACCGGCGGCGCGGCGAGCGCCACAGCGCCGCCGCCCCCACCCGCATCGACCGACACCTCGCCCACCACACGCAACCTTCCGTGCAGCATGCTCATCCCGCACGCGAACTCAAACTCACCGGCCACTTGCGGCAGAAACTCGACCGCGGTGGTCTCGAACGCGGGCAACGTCTGGTTCACCTTGAAGTCCGGGAACACCACCCGCGAGGAGCAGTCACCGGACTCCTGGCGGTCGAACAGCAACCGCACCGGCACGCCAGGGACCACTTGGATCACGTCGGGGGTGTACCCCCCCTTGACGGTCACCTTGATGACCTGGACCCCGTCGTCGATCTGGGCATGACGGGACTTCTTCGGACCAAAGAAGTACCAGCCCATCAGACCCGTCAGGGCCAACGCCACGACAATGATCAACAGATCACTGAGGGTCATGATCTTTCGCCTCCATGAATTGAGTTCGTTGTACCTGTGCGATCAGGCAGCGAGCCGTCGGGGCTGTGCCTCGTGCCTTGTCCGGACTTCCCGGTCCACTGCCCCGTGAGGTCGAACCCAGCCTCGCCCACCGCTGCACGGACCTCGCCGATCCCCACTGTCGGGCCAGCGGTCACCACGACCGAGGACGGACCATCGCGGACCAGCTGGACCGCCACCCCGGTGACGCCTGCCAGCTCTCGAATGTGCTCCATGACCTCGGCGATGCACGCACCGCAGGTCAGCCCGGCAACCCGATAGCTGGTGGTCGTCATCACTGCGTCCTCCGTGCTGTCGGTCGGGTTCGCGCTCGACGTCGTCCGGGACCTGCCCGTCATACCCCGCTGGGGTATCTGACATCAGTGAAGCCCCACGGGGTGCAGGTTCGACGACGGTTGGCTGAAGATCCGATGAAGAGTTCGACGACCAGCAGCTCGTGGAGCTGGGTCTCAGGCCAGCAGATCGCGCCTGGGCGCGTGCCCGTGCCCGGGGAGGCGGATTCGGAAGGTGGCGCCCGTTCTGGGACCATCGCTGGGTCGCTGTCAGGATTCCGTCGTGGGCCTGGACGATCGATCGAGCGATCGTCAGACCGATCCCGACGCGCCGGGCAGATTCGTGTGATTCGCCCGAGCCCCCTGTGTCGCTCCCAGGGCGCCAAGTGAACGCCCGCGTGCCGATGGGCACGGCTGATCGTGGGTCCACCGAGACCTTCCGGGCGCGCGTCACGGCGGCGTCGACCTGCACCTGCGGCGCGGTCAGGACCTTGCCCCAGTTCCCGTCCGCGCTGAAGCGCCGGTGCCGCTTCCACAGAGGCCAGAACTGCTCACGAGGTAGGTCCCACCACGACAGCCCCGTCCCTTACCTGTGCACGATGTCCTCGATCCCCTGCCGGTGATCACGGAACGGGCGCGACTTCGCGGGCTATCGTCCTGGCCTCTGCCCGGAGCCGGTTCCCTGAATGATTCGCTACCACCCAGGACCCCAAGATCCTGACCATCCCGGCCGCGGCCTGGATCAACCAGCCCGCCGACAACACCGGTGTCGAGCTAGCCGCCCAAACACCCACCGGCCTCATCCACTTTGACAAATTCCGCCGCACGGCCGACCGACGTCGCCCAGTCGGAGAGCTAGACAAGCCGGGATGGTCACAATGGCCTGCCACGGGCCCTCGCCGGTGCGTCGGGAGACACAGCTGCCTGAACCTCAGCGCTGCCCATGGGCGGAGGTCCGTGCGCGCCGCGTCGGACAGGCTGGCGTCGGCGAGCGAGCAATTCGGCCACGCCGGCAACCGTCCGAGTGACCCCCCACGGCTCGGCGTCGCTCGGCTGGTGCGCCTGAACTCAGCAGGGACGTCGCTCAGGTGAGCCTTTGGGTCACCAGCGCCGTCGCCAAGACCTATGGGGCAGTCATGGCCGTGACTTGGACCGTCGCCAGGGTCCGTCGGCCGCGTCGGGAGGGTCGGGACGTTTGCGCGGAGCGGCCCTGAGCTCGGCCGCGTACCACGGCAAGCGCTACGGCGTGCCGTGCGAGCATCGGTCGCTCTGGGCCCTGTCGTGGCAGTGGTCACGAACTTTGGTGCCGCCGGTTCCTGGGTCAGCCCGGGCGTGCGTCTCGGGCTGGCCGGAGGGACCTGTCACTTCTTGGAGCGGCGGATCGTGGCACCCATGAAGTGCACGAGCGCACGACGCGGGAGGAGGCGGGCAGCGACGGCGAGAGGGCGCCCGTTGGTGATGACCGACGGGCGGTGTGAGCGCTTGTCGACCGTGTCGATCGCCGTCTTGACGACGTCCTCGGGACGGGCACGGCGGGTGCCGTAGTCGGCTGCCTTGCTGCCGACTGTGTCGAAGGACTCGGTCGCCATCGGGCCGGGAGAGATCGCCAGCACACGCAGCCCGGTGCCCGGACCGGCCATGCCACGCTGTCCCAGCGCGTCGGCATGGGCCCATCTTGACAGTCCGCGCCGTCAGGCGGCGTCCTCACCTTCAGGGGTGCGCCCGCGCTGACCGTCCGCCGGCGCGGTCGAGGTGGCCCGAGACGTCGTGGCCCACAGGACGCTGTCAGGTCCGCGCACCGGAGATGACACCTCAGCCGCGCTCGCCTAACATCGGTGCGACTCGCCGGAGCCGCACGCGGGACCAGGGTTCCGCGCGGCAACCTTGGCTCCGGTCGGCCGAAGCAACCGCGTGGGGGGCACACCCCGGAGAGCAGCATCGTGATCAAGATCGGCATCGTCGAGGACGACCCTGCGAGCTCCGCGCTGCTGGTCGACTACCTCCGCCGGTACGGGTACGAGCACGACGAGAAGTTCGCAGTCACGCAGTTCGCCGACGGCGCGGACCTCGTGGCGGGCTACCGCGCGGACATGGACATCCTGCTGCTCGACGTCGAGATGCCGGGGCTGGACGGGTTCAGCGCCGCGCAGCGGATCCGCCAGGTCGACCCTGACGTCCTGCTGATCTTCATCACGAACATGACCCAGTACGCGATCCACGGCTACGAGGTCGACGCGCTGAGCTATGTGCTCAAGCCGGTGCCGTACTTCGCCTTCTCGCAGGAGATCAAGCGCTTGCTCGTCCGGCTGCGCCGTCGGACGGCCGACTACCTGCTGCTCACGGTGGACGGTGGCGTGGTCCGGGTCCCGACCGATGACATCGTGTTCCTGGAGAGCGTCAAGCACCGCACGGTCGTGCACACAGTGGACGGCAAGCACTCGGTGGTGGCCCCGCTGAAGGCCCTTGAGGCGGAGCTGGCGGGCCGGAGCTTCTTCCGCAGCAACAGCGGCTACGTGGTGAACCTGCGGCACGTGCTCGGCGTGCACGACGGCGGCGCGCTCATGGTGGGCGGGCACGACCTGCTGATCAGCCGGTCCCGCAAGAAGGCGTTCCTGGCGGCCCTGACCGACTACCTCGGGGCGCGGACGTCGTGATCATCGAGACGCTCCCCGGGATCATCGAGACGCTCCCCGACATCCCTCGGGCCTTGACGGGGCTCGCCGAGTGGCTGGCGTGCCTCGTCTACATCCTGCTGCGCACCCGGCGGCTGCCGCGGGGGCGGTTCGTGCTGCTCGCGGTCGTGGCGCTCGGCGTCCAGGTGGGGATGCAGGAGTTCGCGGCCGTCCTCCCGTTGCGGCTGTGGACCGTGGGGATGGCCCTCGCGGTGGCGACGATGTTCGGGTTCATCGTCGGGGCCACCACCGGGTCGGCGCGGGACGCGGGGTACTTCGCGGCGCGGGCGCTGGTGCTCGCGGAGCTCGTGGCTGCCCTGCACTGGCAGATGTACTGCTTCATCTTCCTGCCGGCGGGACGCCCCGGGACTCCGTGGCAGGTCGCGTTCCTCGTGCTCGTCTACGGAGTCGCGTACGTCGGGGCGTACCACATCGAGTCGCGGCACTTCCGCCCGGCGCAGACGCTCGACGTCACGGCGGGGGACCTCGCGTCGGCGGTGGCGATCGCGCTGGTGACGTTCTTCATGAGCAACATCAGCTTCCTCAACGCGAACACCCCCTTCAGCGGGCGGCTCGGCCTCGAGATCTTCTACATCCGCACGTTGGTGGACCTGTGCGGGTTCGTGGCGCTGTACGCGCAGCAGGAGCAGCGGCTGCAGCTGCGATCCCGTGCAGAGGTGCGGGCGATCGACGAGATGCTTCGACTCCAGCACGAGCAGTACCTGCAGTCCAAGCGCAGCAGCGGGATCGTCCAACGCAAGTACCACGACCTCAAGCACCAGATCGGTATCATCCGTGCCGAGGGCGACCCCGGCCGGCGGGCCTCCTACCTGGACGACCTCGAGACGAGCGTCTCCGCCTACGGCGCGCAGGCGGACACGGGCAACGGCGTGCTGGACGTCATCTTCACGACGAAGACCCTGGAGTGCGTCGAGCGGGGCATCGACCTGACCTATGTGGTGGACGGCGGGCTGCTGGACTTCATGTCGACGATGGACGTGGCCGCGGTGTTCGGCAACGCGCTGGACAACGCGATCGACGGGGCGCTCGCGGTGCCGGTGCCGGAGCAGCGGCTCATCAAGGTCGCCGTGTATGCGCGCGACCGCTTCGCGCTGCTGACGTTCGAGAACTACTTCACCGGGGAGCTGCACACCAAGGACGGGGACATCGTGACCCGTCGCGCGGACCGCACCCGGCACGGATACGGGCTGAAGTCGATCCGGTACACCGCGGAGAAGTACGGCGGGTCGATGACGGTGAACGTCGAGGACAGGTGGTTCGTGCTGCGCATCCTGGTGCCGATCCCGCAAGACCGGTCGGCGGGACCCCGTGCCCCGGTGCAGGGGTCGGGACTGCCCGGGCCGACGGCGCAGGCGGTCGGCAGGTCAGCCCCGTAGCCGCCCGGAGTCCCACATCGCGAGGGCCGACGCGATCGCCATGTGCATGTCGAGGTACTGGTAGGACCCGAGCCGCCCACCGAAGTGCACGCTCGGCTCGTCCGCGGCCAGGTCGCGGTAGGCACGCAGCCGCTCGCGGTCCTGCGCGGTGGCGACCGGGTAGTACGGCTCGTCGCCCGGCCCCGCGAACCTCGACGTCTCGCGCATGATCACGGTGCGGTCCTGCGCGTGCCGGTCCTCGCGCTCGGGGTGGAAGTGCCGGAACTCGTGGATGCGGGTGTACGGCACGTCCAGGTCGGCGTAGTTCATGACGCTCGTGCCCTGGAAGTCCGCGACGGGCAGCGTCTCGGTCTCGAGGTCGAGGGTCCGCCAGGTGAGCGGGCCGGCGCAGTGGTCGAAGTACCGGTCGACGGCCCCGGTGTACACGACGGGCACCTGGCTGCGGGAACGGCCCCTGCCCCACGCGTGGTCGTCGTCGAAGAAGTCGGTGCCGAGGCGCACGTCGATGCGCGGGTGGGACGCCATGGCCTCGAACCAGGCGGCGTAGCCGAGGACGGGCAGACCTTCGTGGGTGTCCGTGAAGTAGCGGTTGTCGTACGTGTACCGGACGGGCAGACGCGCGATGATCGACGCGGGCAGCTCGCGCGGGTCGGTCTGCCACTGCTTGGCGGTGTAGCCACGGATGAACGCCTCGTAGAGCGGCCGGCCGATGAGCGAGATCGCCTTGTCCTCGAGGTGCGTCGCGGAGCCGGGGTAGACCTCGGCGGCCTGCTGCGCGATGAGCCGGCGCGCCTCGGCGGGTCCCATCGCGGAGCGGAAGAACTGGTTGACCGTGCCGAGGTTGATGGGAAACGGGAACACCTGGCCAGCGTGCGTAGAGTACACGCGATGCCGGTAGTCGGTGAAGGCGGTGAACCTGCTGACGTAGTCCCAGACCCGTTCGTTCGAGGTGTGGAAGATGTGCGAGCCGTAGCGGTGCACCTCGATGCCGGTCGCGTCGTCGACGCTGCTGAACGCGTTGCCGCCGATGTGGTCCCGTCGGTCGATCACGGTCACGCGCAGGCCGGCGGCGGCGGCACGCTCGGCGATCGTGAGGCCGAACAGGCCGGCTCCGACGACGAGCAGATCCATGGGGTGGCCTTCCGGTCCTGAGGGGCCGCGGCGGGGCGTTCCGGGCGCGACGAGTCTAGGCCGCGACCCTCGTCAGCCCGTCCGGGAGGCCCTCCTGTCGTGACCGCTTCGTGACCTGACGACTGCTTCGCAACCGTTCGTGCACAGAAAACGACGGTCCGTGCACCCGGCCGCAGGGGCTTCTCGCGCCGTTGTTAGGTTCACCGTACGGCCCCAGCACCACGACATCCCGGACCGTGATCGGTTCGGAGAGTGAGCTGTTTCGCACCGCTGGATCGCCCCAGGATGGCGCGACGCCGGCGGGCGCGAGCATCGCCCCAGATAACAAGGGAAGGTCAATGAAGACGACAACGACGGCTCGACGGCTCGATGGCAAGGCGGCGTGCGTCAAGGGAATGGCTGCGGTCGCCGGGCTCGCCCTGTTTGCGCTGACGGGCTGCACGTCCGATGCGCCCAACAACACCAGCGCGACCGCCAGCGCGACCGCCAAGGGCGGCACGTTCACGACGCGGGAGGTCACCGACGGCACGACGAAGTTCGTCGTCGTCGACAACCCGAATGGCGGGACCACGCTCTCGTACGGCGCCGGCAGCGGCATCAAGCTGCTCGAGGAGAAGGTCGACGGCTCGACGTACGCGTTCAAGGACATGAACGGCAACGGCAAGCTCGACACCTTTGAGGACTGGCGCGTCGACGCGAAGGCGCGCGCCGCCGACCTCGCGGGCCAGCTGACCCCCGTGCAGATCTCCGGGCTGATGCTGTTCAGCTCGCACGAGCGCACGCCCGCCGACGGGCTCACTGACGCGCAGAAGACCTACCTGTCGAAGGAAAAGCTCCGCAACGTCCTCAACGCCGGCGGGTCGGACGTGACCGAGAACGTCAAGTGGGTCAACGCGATGCAGACGTACACCGAGTCGATCGCGACGGCCACGGAGCCCTACATCCCGGCGAACTTCAGCTCGGACCCCCGCTCCGAGGCGCAGTCGGGCTCGACCTACACCGAGACCGGCGCAGGACTCTCCCTGTGGCCATCGCTGCTGGGTCTCGCCGCGACCGCCGACCCGAAGACCGTCGAGGACTTCGGACGCGTCGTCTCCTCCGAGTACCGCGCGCTCGGCATCACGAACGCCCTGAGCCCGCAGCTCGACCTCGCGACCGAGCCGCGCTGGCTGCGCGTCGCCGGCACGCTCGGGGAGGACCCAAAGCTGGCCGCAAAGCTGGCCGCCGCGTACGTCAAGGGCTTCCAGGGCACCTACGCCGAGGACGGCACCTACCTGGGTTGGGGCCGGGACAGCGTCCCCACCACCATCAAGCACGCGCCCGGTGACGGTGCGGGTGAGGGCGGCCGCGAGTCGCACACCACCGTGGGCAAGTACGCGCTCTCGGGGGAGGGCCTCGACGCCGCCATGTCCGTGTTCGCCGCCGCGTCCGACTCGCTCGCGATGATGACGTCGTACTCGATCGGCCTGGACGCTGACGGCAAGCCCGTCGCCGGCGACAAGCTCATCGGCACGGCGTACAACACCGAGCTCATGCGCAAGATCCGTAAGGACGTCGGCTTCGAGGGTGCGATCGTCACCGACTGGTCGGTCATGAAAGGCGTCACCGACAAGGGCGCCTTCCTGGGGACCGCCTGGGGCGCCGAGTCCATGACCCCCGAGAACCGCTTCCTCGCGGTCCTGAAGAACGGCATCGACATGTTCGGTGGCGTCAACAGCGCCGAGAACATCCTCAAGGCGTACGACCTGTGGCAGGCGGAGTTCAAGGCCGGCACGGTCGACGTCGACGCCCACACCCGGTGGGCCCAGTCCGGCGCCCGCATCCTCAGGATGTACTTCGCACCCGGCCTGTTCGACGCCCCGTACGTCGAGCTCGACAAGTCGCTCGCGAAGGTCGGCTCTGAGGCGAACGTCAAGGCGGGCTTCGACGCCCAGCTCAACTCGGTCGTCATGGTGAAGAACGACGGCACGATCGCGGCGGCAGCCAAGAGCAACTGGTCGGACAAGACCGTGTACATCCCGCACACGTACGACGTGGGCATGGGTGGCCTGTTCGGTCCCGCCGAATACTCCGAAGGCGCCTCCCTGAGCATCGATGCGGCCAAGACGATCTTCGGCACCGTCGTCACCGACACGGTCGTGCTCAGCGCGGACGGCAAGGTCGTCTCGGAGACGGCTCCTGACCTGTCCAAGGTCGACCTGGTGCTCGTCGGCCTGCGCTCGCCGAACAACGGCGACCCGTTCACGTCGTCCGGCAAGGACAAGACGACCGGTGCGTGGTACCCGCTCTCCCTGCAGTGGGCCCCGTACACCGCCAACGGAGCGAACGTGCGCAGGACCTCGATCAGTGGCGACATCCTCGCGGACGGCACGAAGGAGAACCGGTCGTACTTCGGCCACACCTCGACGATCTCGAACGAGGCCGACATCCACGCCTTCGAGCGCGCCACGGCTGCCGTCGCGGCGTCCGGCAAGCACATCCCGCTGGTCACCGTCGTCAAGGCGAACAACCCGGTCGTCCCGACGGAGTTCGAGGCCGCCTCCAACGCCGTGCTGGTCGGGTTCGGCGTCAGCGACCTCGCGACGCTCACGGTCGCGGCGGGTCTGCACGAGCCCCATGGGCGCCTGCCGATCGGCTTCCCGCTCGACATGAACGCCGTGGAGGCGCAGTCCGAGGGGGTCGGCGAGGACATGACGACCTACGTCGACTCCGCCGGCCGCGACTGGAAGTTCGGCTTCGGCCTGAACTACGCAGGGCCGATCGCGGGCTAGTCGACGCGATCACCTCGGGGTGGCCGGCGGCGCACGCCGTCGGCCACCCCGCACCGAGCGGGCTGGCCGGCCCGGCCACCACGCGTGGCACCCTCGGTGGGCACGACCGGCCGCGGGGTTGGCCCGCAGCCAGACATCACAAGGAGCAGACGTGAACAGCAACAAGGTGCTGAGCACCGGTCTCGGCCTGCTCGTCGCCGTCACCGGCGTCCTCGGGCTCGCCGCATGCGGCGGAAGCAGCGACGACAGCGGCTCGGGGAGCACCTCGGCGAGCAGCCGGGTCGCCGTCGACGTGACCGACGATCTCCAGAACGCACGCAAGGCCGTCGCCGACGCACTCGCCAAGGACCACAACTGGACCCAGATCATGCTGGCGAGCGACGTCGAGGCGCCGACGGTCAAGTACGGGCTCCTCGTGGTGCCCTACACCGCCTCGCGTGCGGCCAAGCGCGTGCAGGGAACCGTCACGATCGCTGACGGCAAGTACAAGATCGAGGCCGAGTCGGCTGCCACTGGCAAGACGTGGCTGATCGACCAGGACGGCGCCATCACCGAGAAGACGAAGTAGCCGTCTGGCACGCCGTCCGTCGAGCTCAGCCGAGGGCCGAGGTCCCCGCCGCAGCCGAGCGGGGACCCGCCCCCTCGGGGTGAGGAAGACGGCCCGCCGCAGATCCGACTGATCGCGCGGCCGCAATGAACGGCTCCGAACGCCGCGTACAGCCCGGTCGGTGGCCCGCACTCAAGGAGGACTGCAGTGAACGCCAAGGCGAGCAAGACCGCCGGTCGGACCAAGACGCCGATGTCGAACAAGAAGTACCTGTGGATCTGGGTCCCGGTGCTCGCCACGGTGACCGTGGTGACCGTCATCGCCAACGTGGCGCTCAACGTCGCCGGCGGGTGGGTCGCGTCCCAGCTGGGATCCGGCACCTACACGTTCACGAACGCGGTCGAGTCAGCCGGCTGGGACACGAGCTACTACACGTCCGACTTCGCCAGCATCGGCAAGGTCGACGAGGCGGCCAAGGCTCTCGTCGAGGAGATCTCTGGCGCGGGCATCGTCCTGGCGAAGAACGAGCCCGGTGCGCTGCCGCTCGCCCCGAGCTCGCGGGTGACCATGCTGGGCCGTGCGGCTGCTGACCCCGTCTTCGGTGGTGCCGGCTCCGGCTCGGTGGACACCAAGTCGGCGGTCACCGCGCGCGCTGGTCTGGAGAACGCCGGGTTCCAGGTCAACGACCAGGTCTTCGCTGCGATCGCGGCGTACGCGAAGGAGAACCGCCGCGGCCACATCGAGATGGACAACCCCGGGGCGTCGTCCTACAACATCGGCGAGCTGCCCGTCGGACAGTACGAGGCGCAGTCGGCGTCGTTCGCGCAGTTCCCCGACGCGGCCATCGTCTACATCGGCCGTCCCGGCGGCGAGGGCGGGGACCTCACGCAGCACATGACCGGTTCGGACGGCAACGCCGTCGCGGGTCAGCACCAGCTCGAGCTGAACAAGGACGAGAAGGACCTCATCGCGCTGGCGAAGGCGAGCTTCCACACCGTGGTCGTGGTGGTCAACGCCTCGACGACGATCGAGATGGGCCAGCTCCAGGACGACCCCGGAATCGACGCGATCCTGCTGGCGGGCTCGCCGGGTGCGACGGGGTTCAACGCGCTCGGTCGCATCCTGTCCGGCGACGTGAACCCGTCGGGCCGCACCACCGACCTGTGGTCTGCCGACTTCACCGCCGATCCCACGTTCCCGAACTTCGGCGGGTTCGTCTACAACAACATCAAGGCGTCGTACCCGGTCTCGACGGTCGAGAAGTCGACCTCCAACGCGACGGTGACCTCGGACGCCCCGTTCGTCAACTACGCGGAGGGGATCTACGTCGGCTACCGCTACTACGAGACGGCCGCCGCCGAGGGTTTCATCGACTACCGGCACGCGGTCGTCTACCCGTTCGGGTACGGCCTGAGCTACACGGACTTCGCCTGGAAGGTCGTGAGCACGACTGCGGGAAAGGTCGATGGCACCGTCTCGGTGAAGGTCGAGGTCACCAACACCGGCAGGGCGGCGGGCAAGGACGTCGTCGAGCTGTACTACACCGCGCCCTACACCCGCGGAGGCATCGAGAAGTCCGAGGTCGTCCTGGGCGGCTTCGCCAAGACCGGCCTGCTCGAGCCCGGGGCGAGCGAGAGCGTCACGATCGACCTCGCCGTCGAGGACATGGCGTCCTACGACTACAAGGACAACAAGGCGTACGTCCTCGCGGCCGGCGACTACACGATCAGCCTCCGCACGGACTCGCACACCGTCGCTCCCGGCACGGACCCGATCACCTACACCGTCGACTCCGACGTCGTGTACTCCGGGGACAACCACCGGGCCACGGACCTCAGCAAGGTCACCAACCAGTTCGACGACGTCTCCGCGCAGTTCAGCGACAGCCCGAAGGAGGGCAAGGTCCTGTCGATGTCGCGCGCCGACTTCGCGGGCACCTTCCCGAAGGCGCCGACGCCCGACCTGTACGTCGCGAGCGACGCCGTGGTGGCCGGGTTCGCCGCGTGGGACACCAAGGCCGCGGCAGCCGCGTTCACGGGCGAGATGCCCACGACGGACGCCGGATCGAACGAGACTCTCGTCGACCTCCGCGGCCTGCCGAAGGACGACCCGAAGTGGGACACGCTCCTCGACTCCCTCACGGTCGACGAGATGACCGGGATGCTGCTCAACGGCGCCTACCAGACTCCCGCCATCAAGTCGATCGCCAAGCCGCAGACGCTCGAGCCGGACGGCCCGGCGGGCTTCTCGTCGTTCATCAACTCCTCGATCAACGGCGTGGCCTACCCGTCGCAGGTCCTCATCGCGCAGACGTGGGACGTCGACCTCGGTGCCGCGATGGGCAGGATGCTCGGCAACGAGGCGCTCCAGAAGGGCATCAACGGCTGGTATGCGCCGGCGACGAACCTGCACCGTTCCCCGTTCGCCGGCCGCAACTTCGAGTACTACTCGGAGGACCCGCTCCTCTCGGGCGCGATGCTCACGTCGGTGGCCGACGGTGCTGCGGAGAAGGGCGTCTACACGATGCTCAAGCACTTCGCGCTGAACGAGCAGGAGACGAACCGCGTCAACAACGGCATCGCGACCTGGGCGACGGAGCAGACCATCCGTGAGCTCTACCTCAAGCCCTTCGAGGCGGCCGTCAAGAAGATCACGATGAAGGTCAAGTACCTGTCCGACGCCTCCGGGACGATCTCGGAGACGACGATCGGTGCGGGCGGCATCATGAGCTCCTTCAACCGGATCGGCGCCACCTGGACCGGCGGCTCGTCCGCGCTCATGACGAGGGTGCTGCGGCAGGAGTGGGGCTTCAAGGGCTTCGCCATCTCGGACTTCAACCTCTACCCGTACATGAACCCGAACCAGAGCATCAGCGCCGGGACAGACCTCACGCTGACCTTCCAGCCGTCGAAGTCGTTCAACGACACGACGTCGGCGAAGGCGGTCACCGACATCCGGGACGCGACCCACAACATCCTGTTCACGGTGGCGAACTCCAACGCCATGAACGGGATCGCGCCGGGCGCCACGGTGGACTACACGCCACCGACCTGGGTCTACATCCAGTACGTCGCGTCGGCGCTGCTCGGGCTGCTCGTGCTGGCCGGCGCCTTCTTGGTGACACGCCGGGTGCGGCGGCACCGCCGGCTCGCCCCGGCGTCTGCCGCGTAGTCGCACCGCCGGTGCCTGATCGCCTCGGCACGGATCGCAGGTCGGAACCGTGCCGAGGCGACCACCCGGCATGCCCGCACCGCACCGCACCAACCCACCCAGACCACCCACAACCCGGCCCCCCAGCCCCGGTCTGTGGCCACGTCGGCCGCCGCTCACGATCGTCGAGGACGTCATGATCGAGAACCTGTCACTTCTGGAGAAGGCCGCCCTGCTCACCGGCAAGTCGGTGTGGGAGACGTACGACCTGCCCCGCCACGGGCTGCGGTCGCTGTGGCTCGCCGACGGCCCCCACGGGGTGCGCAAGCAGGTCGGCCCCGCCGACCACCTGGGGCTCAACGGCTCGGAGCCGGCCACGTGCTTCCCCACAGCCGCTGCCGTCGCGAACAGCTGGGACGTGGAGCTGGCCGAGGCCGTCGGCATGGCACTGGGTGCCGAGGCGGCCGCGCAGGGCGTCGACGTGCTGCTGGGCCCGGGCCTGAACGTCAAGCGGTCGCCCCTGGGTGGGCGCAGCTTCGAGTACTTCTCCGAGGACCCGCTGCTCGCCGGGAGGATGGCCGCCGGGTACGTGCGCGGCATCCAGTCGCACGGCGTGGCGGCGTGCCCCAAGCACTTCGCGGCCAACTCCCAGGAGCTGCGCCGCATGGTCTCGGACTCGGTCGTGGACGAGCGCACGCTGCGTGAGATCTACCTGACGGCGTTCGGGATCGTGGTCACGGAGGCCCACCCGCGCACGATCATGTCGGCGTACAACCTGGTCAACGGGTTGTACGCGAGCGAGAACCGTTTCCTTCTCACCGACGTCCTGCGCGACGAGTGGGGCTTCGACGGAGTCGTCGTCACTGACTGGGGCGGCTCGAACGACCTGGTCGACGGCGTGCGCGCGGGCTCGAACCTGGAGATGCCCGCCGCTGGGCTGGACTCCGCGCGGCAGATCGTCGCCGCCGTGCAGTCCGGACGCCTCGCGGAGGCCGACGTCGACGCCCGTGTGCAGGAGGTCCTGCGCCTGGTCGCGGAGTCGCGCGAGCCGGGGACGGCGCCCGCGGTGGACGCGGCCGAGCACCATGCGCTGGCCCGCGACGTCGCCGCCCGGTCGGCAGTGCTGCTCAAGAACTCCGGCGCGCTGCTGCCGCTGGCGCCAGGGACGCGGGTCGCAGTGATCGGGGACTTCGCCCGCACCCCGCGCTACCAGGGCGCAGGCTCGTCCGCGGTGAACCCGACCCGGCTGGACTCGGTTCTCGACATGATCGGCGACTCGGGCCTCACGATGACGACGTACGCGCCCGGGTTCCACCGCAACGGTGCCCCGGATGTCGTGCTGCGCGCCGAGGCGGTCGAGGCTGCGCGCGGGGCGGACGTGGTGCTGCTCTTCCTGGGGCTGGACGAGATCGCGGAGTCCGAGGGGCTCGACAGGTCGACGCTGTCGTTGGACTCCGCGCAGGTCGAGGTCCTCGCAGCGGTGGCGGACGTGAACCCGCGCACGGTCGTGGTCCTGGCCGGCGGCGGTGTGATCGAGACGCCGTGGCTGGGTTCGGCCCAGGCGCTCGTGCACGGCTACCTGTCCGGGCAGGCCGGCGCCGGCGGGCTCCTGGACGTGCTGACCGGGGTCGTGAACCCGTCGGGCCGGCTCGCCGAGACGGTGCCGTTCGCACTCGCCGACACCCCGACCGCCGGGCGCTTCCCTGCGACAGGGCGGACCGCGGAGTACCGCGAGGGCCTGTACGTCGGATACCGGTACTACACGACTGCGCACGTTCCGGTGGCGTTCCCGTTCGGGTTCGGGCTGTCGTACACGACGTTCGCCTACTCCGACCTGTCGGCGACGGCCGACGCGGCGACGGTCACCGTGACGAACACCGGCGCCGTCGTGGGTGCCGACGTCGTGCAGCTGTACGTTCACCGGGACTCGCCCGGAGTGCACCGCCCGGTGCGCACCCTGGCCGGGTTCGCCCGCGTCGTGCTGGCCCCGGGGGAGTCGGCCACCGTGACGGTGCCGCTCGGCGAGCCGGCGTTCCGGCACTGGGACACCCTGTCCGGCGCGTGGCAGGTCGAGCAGGGCGCCTGGCTGGTGCTCGTGGGTGCGAATGTCGACGACCTGCCCGTGTCGGTCCGCATCGACGTGGTCGGCACCGTGCCCGCACGTGCCGCCGACGTGCCCGAGCGGTACCGCACCGCCGACGTGCAGGACGTGCCGGACGCCGACTTCGTTGCGCTGCTCGGCCGGCCGCTGCCCGTGTCCTCGTGGTCCGGTCCGATCGGCGTGAACGACGCCCTGGACCGGATGGCCGACGCGCAGTCTCCGCTGGCTCGCCTGGCCTACCGGCTGCTGGCGTGGCGACGTGACGTGGCCGAGCGCAAGGGCGAGCCCGACCTCAACATCATGTTCCTGCTGAACATGCCCCCCCGCGCCATCGGGAAGATGACGAACGGCATGGTCTCCGCCGACATGGTCGACGGCGTCGTGAGCATCGTCAACGGGCGCTTGTTCGCCGGCGCCGGCGCGGCGATCCGAGCCTTCGTCCGCAACAGGCGCGCCAACCGCGCCACCGTCCGCGCCCTGCGCAGCGACGTCTGACCCCGGAAGAGAGAGACTGGCATGTTCACCCGCCTTCGCGACGCCTGGCGTCGATTTGCCGAGAAGCGCCCCGGCATAGCGCAGTTCACCGTGTTCTTCATGCTGAGCAACGGGATCACGGTGCTGCAGCTGGCTCTCATGCCGCTGATCAAGTGGGGCTTCGGCAAGACCGCCCTGGTGGACACCACGTTCCAGCTCTGGCAGATCGGGGCGAACCGTGACGGCTCCGCCTACTGGGTGTTCGACTACGCCGCGGGCGCCCTGCCGGCCGGTGGCGGCGGGCTGGCATACTTCCTTGCCGTGCAGATCACCTTGCTGATCGCGCAGGTGATCAACTTCTTCGCTCAACGGAACATCACGTTCAAGTCGAACTCGTCGGTCGCGAAGGCCGCCACCTGGTACGCGATCGCCTACGTCCTGATCACCCTGGCGGCCGCGGCCGCCCAGGGTCTCTACAAGGCGCCGATCTACGACCTGTTCATCGACACGTGGGGCCTGGGCGGCACCGGTGAGACGTTCGCGGACTTCGTGACGATGATCATCACCTCGGCCATCTCGTTCTGGGTGTTCTTCCCGATCTTCAAGGTCATCTTCAAGTCCACCCCCGAGGACTCGGCCGCGACCGCGACCGCCGAGGTCCGCGCCTCGTGAGCCCCGTGCTGTCGGTCGTCGTCCCTGCCTACAACGCCGAGGCGTACCTGGCGCGCGCCCTGGACTCGCTCATCGGGTTAGGTGACGACGTCGAGGTCCTCGTGGTGGACGACGGTTCCACCGACGGCACGGCCGCTCTCGCCCAGGGTTACGTCGACCGGGCGCCCGGGCTGGTGCGGCTGCTGAGCAAGCCGAACGGCGGGCACGGGTCGGCGATCAACACGGGCCTGGACCACGCCCGCGGCGAGTACCTCAAGGTCGTGGACGCGGACGACTGGTTGGACGCCGGCGCGTTCACCCAGGTGCTCGACGCGCTGCGAGGGTTCGCGGCGGGAGGCCGCGAGGTCGACATGCTCGTGACGAACTTCGTCTACGAGAAGGTCGGCAAGAAGAACAAGACAGTCGTCCGGTACACCGGGGCGCTGCCGCAGGACCGGGTGCTGACCTGGTCCCAGACCCGGCACTTCGCCAAGCGGCAGTACCTGATGATGCACGCCCTGACGTACCGCACTGACGTCCTGCGGCGGTCGGGCCTGCGGCTGCCGGAGCACACGTTCTACGTCGACAACCTCTACGCGCTGGTGCCCCTCGCCCACGTGCACACGCTGTACTACCTGGACGTCGACCTGTACCGGTACTTCATCGGGCGCGCCGACCAGTCTGTGCAGGAGGCCGTGATGCTGCGGCGCCTGGACCAACAGCTGCGCGTCAACTGGCTGATGCTCGAGCACGTGTCACGCAACCGGGTCGACGACCGACGGCTGCGGGGGTACCTGCTGCACTACCTGGAGATCACCTGCGCAGTGTCCTCCATCCTGCTGATCCGTGCGGGCACCCGCTCGTCGTTGGCAGAGAAGGACCGCCTCTGGTCCGAGCTGCGGCGACAGGACCCCTGGCTGTACAGCAAGGTCCGCTGGACCGCGCTCGGTCAGGTCTCCAACCTGCCGGGCCCCGCTGGCCGCCGCGTGTCTGTGCTGGCCTACCGGGTCGCGCAGCGCGTCATCGGCTTCAGCTGACCCCGGGGCGCCTCGCGCTCCCAGTGATGAGCCTGCGATGCCCGCGTCACCCACCTCCGCGCAGGACCGCGTGCGCGGATGGGGGTGCTCAGGCCGACGTGCGCACGATCATCTCGACGGCGGGCCAGACCCGCCGTTCGCGGCCGGGACCGCGGCCGGTGATGCGCAGCACGACGTCGGCGATCACGGCGGCGCGTTCAGCTGCGTGCATCTCGACGGTGGTCAGCCGACCATCGCGAGGTCGTCCGGCACCAGCACGCCGGTGGCGCGCGCGGCTGCGAGGAGAGCATCGCCGAGGCGAGAGCAACGCCGTCGCGAGCAAGCTCGTCCTTCGCGTCACCGAATGAGTCGTTGGGCACGACCAGCTCGCGTCGCAGCGCGCGGGCACCTCACCAGCCCCGTGTTCCTGGTCCCCGTTCGCAGGAGTCCCGGAACGGCCGTGCCCTCCACGCTTGGCGGCGGCCCGGCCCGAGCGAGCCCGGCGCCCCGGCCTCGCCCGCCGAAGCGACCGCCGGGCCGCAGGCCTCAACCGATGCGCTGGGCCAGGGAGACGATGATGCGTTCGGGACCTCGCACGTAGGCCATCCGCCAGCGGCCCTCGTACTCGCCGATGCCACCGACCAGCCGGTAGCCCTGGGAAGCAGCCCAGTCGACAACCCCGTTCAGGTCATCGACCTCGAACGCCACGTTGCGCAACCCCAGTTCGTTCGCCATGGCATCTGGTGAGCCGGGCACGGAATCGGGTCGCACGAAGCTCGAGAGCTCGAGGCGGGTGCCGTCATCAGGTCGCGTCCCAGATCTGGTGTAGATCCTCGGACGTGGGCTCGCTCTGCTGGTCAGGTTAGGCGACGGCTCCGACACTGTCGATGGGCCGCGTTGACTCATCACAGATGCCCGCGTGGGTGGGGTCGTTGCCTCATGGAGGAATGCCCGCGTGGCGGCGCGTCTGCCGCCGGGGCGGGTGTTGGGCGGGTAACTCCGATCCAAGGGGGCTGACGATGAGTGAACGCCGGGCCGTGACCAAGACGATCGCTCGCCGGTATCGGGGCCAGGACCGGGCTGGCAAGAAGGTGATCCTGGACGAGCTGTGCGAGCTCACGGGGTGGCACCGGGACCACGCCCGCAAGGCGCTGCGTGAGGTCCTGAAGGTCAAGATCGTCCGGGCGCGCAAGGTCCGGGCGCCGATCTACGGCGAGGATGTGATCGTCGTGCTGAGGTTCTGCTGGGCGGTGATGGGTACCGCGTCGGGCAAGCGGATGGCTGCGTGTCTGGGTGACCTCGTGCCCGTCCTGCGGGCGTTCGGCGAGCTGAGGATCACCGACGAGACGGCCACCGCGGTGTGCGCGATGTCGGCGGCCACCATCGACCGGCGCCTCGCCCCGGACCGGGCGAAGCTCCAGGTCCGGGGCCGGTCATACACCAAACCTGGATCGCCGCTCAAGGACTCGTTCCCGATGCCGACGTGGGCGGACTCTGATCTGCCGCCGGGGCCGCAACCAAGCCATGACTCTATCCGGGATAGATGGAACCCGCCCAGACCGCAGAGATGAGGTCGATTCCCCTGTCACCGACCGAGCTCGCTGGGTCTTGATCGGATCTTCATTGACTCTGACTCAAAACTTCACACGGTCGGCAGAGGATGATGGTCGCCGATGCCTGTGTTGAGGCGGGACAGGCGTGCAGCGAGAGTTGCCCTGATGGTGCGCGTCCGGTCGCAGCGGCGACCGGCGGGCGCCGCAGATGGTTACCGCCGCGATGGAGTCGTCTCG